>NZ_JBANBA010000032.1:0-84013 GCF_059803475.1 Bradyrhizobium sp. UFLA05-89
CGAAGAGCTGGCCTGCAATCGAACAAAGAGCTGACCAACCACCTTGACACACCAACTCCCCATGTGAGCAATCCAGATTGTCACCGCGGAAAGACCCTGGATTGCTTCGCTGCGCTCGCAATGACGGGCTTGGGGCAAGTGCGCTCCACATTCTCGGCGTCATCGCCCGGCTCGACCGGGCGATCCAGTATTCCAGAGACGGTGACGAATACGGAGAGGCCGCGGCGTACTGGATTCCCCGCTTTCGCGGGGAATGACAGCTGAGCGTGCGGAAGCTCCGCCTGCAACTCTAAAACAAACTGCCCTGATCCACCGGCTTCGCCACGCGCTTTGGCGCCGGCTTCGCCTCGCGTGGTGCCGCCTTGGGCTGCGTGCGCGCCTCAGGCGCCGGCCGGTCCGCATCCGCGGTCGCGCCCACGCGTCCATCCGCGAACTCGATCTCGACGCGAGCACCCGGCCCGATCGCATCGGCGGCATGCACGGGATGTCCGGCCTCATCGCGCACCAGCGCAAAGCCGCGCGCGAGCACGCCGCGATAGGACAGCGCGGAGAGCAGTTTCCCGCTGTTCTCCACGCGCGCATCGAGCCGCTGCAACAGCGTCGTCAGTGCACGGCTTGCACGTTCGGACAGGCGGTGGGTGCGCTCGCGCTGCCGGGCGATCGCATTGCGCTGCGCCTGCGCGTTGGAGAGCTTGGAGGCGCGCAAGCGAACCTCGAGCCCGGCAAAGCGGTCGCGCCGCTGCCGGAGCAGCGAGCGCGCGGAGAGGCCGAGCCGTTCGCCGCACACCGTGAGCCGATGATCGGCCTGCGCGATCTGCCCGTGCAGCACCCGCAGCGTCAGGCGCGCACTGCTCGCGGCGAAACGGCGGAAATGCGCATGCGTATTGGCCTTGAGCCCGCGGGGCAGGGCGGCGCCCGCGGAATCCAGCCGCTGCCGCGGGATCGCCAGAAGATCACTCGCCGCCGGTAGGGCGCGTGCTGCGGCACGCAACTCATTGCGGCGGCTCTCCTGGCCGCGTTGCCAGCAGGCGCGGGTGCGGCGCGCGAGATCGGCGACCTCGACGAACAGATCGCTGCGCACCGGCACCGCCATCTCGGCTGCCGCCGTCGGCGTCGGTGCGCGCTTATCGGCGGCGAAATCGATCAGCGTGATGTCGGTCTCGTGGCCGACCGCCGAGATCAGCGGGATCATGCTCTCGGCGGCGGCGCGCACCACGATCTCCTCGTTGAACGACCAGAGATCCTCCAGCGAGCCGCCGCCGCGCGCGACGATCAGCACGTCGGGCCGCGGAATCTTGCCGCCTTCCGGCAGCGCGTTGAAGCCGCGGATCGCAGCCGCGATCTGCTCGGCCGAGCCTTCGCCCTGCACCTTCACCGGCCACACCAGCACGCGGCGGGGAAAGCGGTCCTCCAGGCGATGCAGGATGTCGCGGATGACGGCGCCGGTCGGCGATGTCACGACGCCGATCACCTCGGGCAGCCAGGGCAGCAGCTGCTTGCGCGCCTCGTCGAACAGGCCCTCGGCGGCAAGCTTCTTCTTGCGCTCCTCCATCAGCGCCATCAGCGCGCCGATGCCGGCCGGCTCCAGAGCCTCGATCACGATCTGGTATTTTGAGGAGCCCGGATAGGTGGTGAGCTTGCCGGTCGCAATGACCTCGAGCCCCTCCTGCGGCTTGAAGCGCATCCGGCCATGGACGCCCTTCCAGATCACAGCCTCGATCTTGGCGCTCTCGTCCTTGAGTGCGAAGTAGCAGTGCCCGGAGGAGTGCGCGCCGCGAAAACCGGAGATCTCGCCGCGGACGCGAACATGGCCATAGGTGTCCTCCACAGTCCGCTTCAGGGACAAAGAGAGCTCGGAGACGGTGAATTCGGGCGTGTTGAGCAAGGGTTCCGCTGGCGGCATCGGCAAACGATTCGGCATTTGGGGATCGAAACTCAAACTAGGGATTTTCGCCCGGAAGCGCCAATCGGAGACTTGATCGAAAGAGTACTCTGTAATATAGAGTTCTCTATTGGTGATAGAGCCAACGGGAGTTTGAGCCATGGCGATCCGGTTGCTGCGAGGTGCTTTGAGCCTGTTGAAGTGGGGCCTGTGTGGGGTTGGCGTCGTCGCGCTGCTGCTGACCGCGATGATCGCGAACCCCCTGGAGCGCCCGCCTGAAATGCGCTCAGTGTCGGACTCTGCCAAGGGTATTGACTGGTCCACGATGCCGGCACTTGAACGCTTCCAGGCTCGCGACGGCACCTGGCTGGGCTACCGGCATTACGTCCCGAAGGGGCAGGCGACCGGCCGCGGCGCGGTCTTCATTCACGGCTCCTCGGGCTCATCAGGCACGGTCAATCACGCGCTGACGGCGGCGCTTGCCGCGCGCGGGGTCGAGACCTGGGCGCTCGATATGCGCGGCCACGGTGGCTCGGGCACGCATGGCGATATCGGCCATGTCGGCCAGCTCGAGGACGATCTCGTCGATTTCGTCGCGCATGTCCGCAAGAGCGCGCCGGACTTGCCGCTGACCCTGATCGGCCATTCCGCCGGCGGCGGCTTCTCGCTGCGCGTCGCCGCGACGCCCATCATGCAGGACATGTTCGTGCGCACCGTGCTGCTCGCGCCTTATCTCGGTTACGACGCGCCGACCAACAAGCCGCATTCCGGTGGCTGGGCCAATGCCGACATCCCGCGCCTCTTCGGCCTCGCCGCACTCCGCAAGTTAGGCATCGATTGCTGTTCAGGGCTTCCGGTGCTCGCCTTCGCCGTGCCGCCGAATTACGAGAAGATCCTGGTCTCCACCTATTCTGACCGCCTCATGCGCAACTTCGCCACGCGCGGCTATCGCATCGACCTGCCCAATGTGACGCGCCCAATGACGATCTTCGGCGGCGCCGAGGACGAGATGATGATCTCGGACAATTATGCAGGCACCGTGCAGGCGATCAAGTCGTCCATCGACGTCAAGGTCCTCGAAGGCATCAACCACATGGGCATCGTCACCAATCCGAAGGCGGTCTCGGCGATCGCGGACGACGTGGCGACGCGTGGAGCGGGACAGTCATGATCGACAGCAAGCAGGCCTCCGAAGCGCTGGCCGAGATCGACGACATCGTCCAGCGCCTGCGGCAGTCACGGATCTACGATCTCGCCAGCCTGATGATGGTCCTCTGGGGTGGGCTTGTCTTCGCGGCGAACGTCGCAACCTACCTCTGGCCGCGTCAGGGCTATTACATCTGGTTCGCAGTCTATGTTTTCGGCATCGCCGGATCGTTTGCCGTCAGTGCCTCCAACCGCGCCAGGACAGGCGTCCGCAGCTTCGATGTCAGGACGTTCGTTGCCTTCCTGCTGCTCATCGCGTTCGGCTATTTTTGCGCGCTGGTGCTCGGGCACTTCACGCCACGCCAACAGGGCGCGTTCTGGACTATCTACTTTATGCTGTTCTACGCGCTGGCGGGCCTCTGGTTCGGCAACGCCTTCGTCGCGATCGGACTCGGTATCACCGCGCTGACGCTGATCGGCTATTTCTACATCGGCGAGGCCTTTCCGCTGTGGATGGCCTTCGTCAATGGTGGTGGCCTCATCCTCGGCGGCCTCTGGATGCGGCGGAGCTAGTGCCATGGCCGAGCTCGACGACATCATCCACCAGCCGCTGCGGCTCAAGATCATGGCGGCGCTGAACGCGCTGCCGGGGACGTCGGGTCTCGAATTCTCCCGGCTCAAGAAGCTGACCGGCGCCACCGACGGTAATTTGGGCGCGCATATCGAGACGCTGGCCAAGGCCGGCTACGTCTCGGTGGAGAAGGCGTTTGTCGGCAAAAAGCCGCAGACCACCGTCACCGCCACCGCTGCTGGCCGCGGCGCCTTCGCGCGGCATGTGGCGACGTTGCAGGAGATCATTGCGGGGAAGCAGGGCTAGCTGCGAGCCCTCTTCATCGTCATTTCGGGTTCGTCGCTTCGCGACGCCCCGGAATGACGGCGGTGTTGGAACGACCCCCTTGAGGCCAGCGCGGATTCGTGCGACCGACGCGGCCAGCACACCCCCGTTTTGAGACTTGCATGCACATTCTCCTGCTCGGTTCCGGCGGCCGCGAACATGCCCTCGCATGGAAGATCGCGGCGTCTCCTCTGGTCACCAAATTCTGGTGCGCACCGGGCAATGCCGGTATCGCGCGCGAGGCTGAATGCGTCGCGCTCGATATCGCCGACCATGCCGCCGTGATCAGCTTCTGCAAGACCAACGCTGTCGAGCTCGTCGTGGCTGGTCCGGAGACACCGCTCGCGGCTGGCATCGTCGATGACCTGACGACAGCCGGTATCAAGGCGTTCGGACCGAGCAAGGCGGCCGCCCAGCTCGAAAGCTCCAAGGGTTTCACCAAGGCGCTCTGCTCCGAGTTCGGCATTCCGACCGGCGCCTACAAGCGCTTCACCAATGCCAGGGAGGCGCTCGCCTACATTCATAGCCAGGGCGCGCCGATCGTGGTCAAGGCCGATGGCCTTGCCGCCGGCAAGGGCGTCGTGGTCGCCAAGACCATCCGCGAAGCCGAGGACGCCATCGCCATGATGTTCGACGGTGCCTTTGGCGAGGCCGGCACCGAGGTGGTGATCGAGGAATTCCTCCCGGGCCGCGAGATCAGCTTCTTTGCGCTGTGCGACGGCGAGACCGCCATTCCGCTCGCCTCTGCCCAGGACCACAAGCGCGTGTTCGACCACGACGTCGGCCCGAACACCGGTGGCATGGGCGCCTATTCGCCGACGCCGCTGGTCACGCCGGCGATCCACGACGCCATCATGGCCAAAATCATCCTGCCGACGGTCGCAGGCATGAAGCAGCGCGGCACACCGTTCCGCGGCGTGCTCTATGCAGGGATCATGCTGACGACCCAGGGCCCAAAGCTGTTCGAGTTCAATGTCCGCTTCGGCGATCCCGAGTGTCAGGTGCTGATGCTGCGCATGATGTCGGACCTCGTGCCGGCGCTGCTCGCCTCCTGCGACGGGCAACTCAGGAATTTTGATCTGCGCTGGTATCCGGAATCGGCGCTCACCGTCGTGATGGCGGCGAAGGGCTATCCCGGCGACTATCAGAAAGGCACGCGCATCGAGGGGCTCGACGAGGCCGCCAAGGTCGACACGGTCGAGATCTTCCATGCTGGCACGGTGGCGAAGGACGACGCGATCCTCGCCAATGGCGGCCGTGTGCTCAATGTCTGCGCGCTCGGCAAGACTGTCACCGAGGCGCAGGCGCGCGCCTACCAGGCGGTCGACCGCATCCGCTGGCCGGACGGCTTTTGCCGCCGTGACATCGGCTGGCAGGCAGTAGAGGCGGAGAAGGCCAAGATCTAACTGACGTTTTTCCGGAAAGCGCGCATCGGAAGCGCGCTTGCGGGCGATCGCCGTGCTACTTTGCATGGGGTTGTTTTCGACGTTTTGGGATGGGGGCACCGTGGCCGCTCGCTAAAGGTGGCCGGACAAGGCATTCGAGGGGATGGAACTCATGTCCGATTTCGCCGACCTCTACCCGGGCTTTGCCTCCGAATGGATCAACACCTCTTCGGGCCGCATCTTCGCCCGCGTCGGCGGCAAGGGGCCGCCGCTGCTGCTGCTGCACGGATTCTCCGAGACCCACGTGATGTGGCACCGCGTGGCGCCTGAGCTTGCCGACCGCTTCACGCTGATCATCGCCGACCTGCCGGGCTATGGCTGGTCGGACATGCCGGACAGCGATGCGCAGCATACGCCCTACAGCAAGCGCGCGATGGCGAAGAGCATGGTCGAGGCTATGGAGCAGCTCGGCCACGTGCATTTCGCGCTCGCCGGTCACGACCGCGGCGGGCGCGTGTCCTATCGCCTCGCGCTCGATCATCCCGGCCGGCTGTCGCGGCTCGCCGTGCTCGATATCCTGCCGACCTATGATTACTGGGAGCGGATGAACCGGCAGTATGCGCTGAAGATCTATCACTGGACCTTCCTGGCGCAGCCCGCACCGCTGCCGGAGACGCTGATTGCGAGCAATGGCGAGTTCTTCCTGCGCTTCAAGATGGCGAGCCAGACCAAATCGAAGACGCTGGACGCGATCGACAGGCGCGCGCTCGAGCATTATCTCGCCCCGTTCCGCGACCCCGCCCGCATCCATGCGATGTGCGAGGACTATCGCGCCGGCGCCTATTTCGACTACGAGCTCGACAAGGTGGATGTTGCGGCCGGCAAGAAGATCACGATCCCGATGCTCGCGCTCTGGGGCAACGCCGGTGTCGCCCAGGCCGCCGCCACGCCGCTCGACACCTGGAAGCAATGGGCGACGAATGTTCAGAGCATGCCGGTGGATTCCGGGCACTTTCTCACGGAGGAAAATCCCGACGTGACCGCGAAGGCGCTGCGCGAGTTTTTCTCGGCTTGACCCACACTGTCACCACAAATTCAACTGTCATCGCCCGGCTTGACCGGGCGATCCAGTACGCCGAGACGGCTGTAGTTCAATCGACAGGTCGCGGCGTACTGGATTCCCCGCTTTCGCGGGGAATGACGGCGGTGTGCGTGGCAAGTTACCGCCGCTCGCGAAAGAACTCGCGCAGGAGCCGCGCGGCCTCGCTCTCGCCGACCGCGGAGTAGACTTCGGGCGTGTGATGGCAGGTCGGGGCGGCGAAGAACCGCACCCCCGACTCGACCGCGCCGCCCTTGGGGTCGGCCGCGCCGTAATAGAGCCGCCTGACCCTTGCAAAGGAGATCGCGCCCGCACACATGGTGCAGGGTTCGAGCGTCACGTAGAGGTCGCAATCGACCAGCCGCTCGCTGCCGATCTTCCTGGCAGCTTCGCGCAGCGCGATGATCTCGGCATGGGCCGTGGGGTCATGATCGGTCAGCGTTCTGTTGGCGGCGGTCGCGATGACCTCGTAATTGCGCACCACGACGCATCCTATCGGAACTTCGCCCGATTTTCCGGCATTTTCGGCCGTTTTGAGCGCCAAATCCATGAAAGAAGGGGCTTTCATGCCTCGTATCATCGCCAGAAACCTGCTACTAGCTCCGCCTTCAGCAAGAGTGGATACCGATTTTGCCTGAGCATGCGGCTCCGAACGAGCGCGCATAATGCTCATCGCGCCACCCCCTAAGTGAGATTATTCATGCCTCGCGACAGCGACAAAGACAACGATTCCCGCGGCCGGCGTGAACGAGGCCCGTCCAAGGGCCGCACCGGCAAGCCGCGCGGCCCCGAGAAGAAGTTCGCCAAGCGCGGCTTTGCCGGCAAGGGCGATCGCGATGAGCGCCCGTCTCGCGGCGACCGCGACAGCCGCCCGTTCCGCCGCCGCGAGGATGGTGATGCACCGCGTCGCGACTATGGCGACCGGCCGCGCTTCAAGCGCGACGACCGCGGTCGCGAGGACCGCGGCGAGCGCAGCTTCAAGCCAAAGGGCGAACGCCCGTTCAAGTCAAATGGCGACCGCCCGTTCAAGCCGCGCGGGGACCGTCCGCAGTTCGCTTCTGACGAGCGCGCGCCGCGCGGCGAGCGGTCCGAGCGGCGGTTCGACGACAGGAAGTTTTCGCGCGGCGGCTCCGACCGGCCACGCAAGGACTTTGGCCGCGATCGTGACTTCGAAGGAAAGGAGCGCAAGCGCGACTTCGGCGATCGCAAGCGCAGCTTCGATGACCGGCCGCGGGATCGTGACGACCGCGGCGATTCGAAGCCGTGGCAGAAGCGCGACGGCGGGCCGCGCGGCGATCGTCCACGCAAGTCATTCGGCAAGGATTTTGGCGACCGTGATCGCGGCGACGAAAAGCCGTGGCGTCAGCGCGACGACCGGCGAGAGGGTGGCCGTGGCGAAGATCGTCCGCGTTTCCAGCGCTCGCGCGAGGAACGCTTTGGCGACGACCGTCCGAAGTTCGGCCGGCCGCGCGACAAGCGGCCGGAGGGCCGCATGGACTGGCAAGAGCATCCGCGCAGCGAAGGCCGCTTCCGCGATCGGCCGCGCCGCGACAATGAGGACGACAGTCAGATATTCACCAGGCGTCCCGCCTTCGGGGGCCGCGGCGCCTATCGCGAGCGCGATCGTGATTTCGATCGGCGGCCCCGTCGTGAGGAAGAACCCAAGCCCAAGAAGGCCGGCGAGCGCATCGCCAAGGTGCTGGCCCGCGCTGGCCTGGCCTCGCGGCGCGATGCCGAGGAAATGGTTACGCAGGGCCGCGTCACCGTCAACGGACGCGTCATCAACTCGCCGGCGCTCGACGTTACGCAGAATGACGTCGTTGCCGTCGACGGCAAGCCGTTGCCGCCGCGCGAGCGCACGCGGCTGTTCCTCTATCACAAGCCGCGCGGGCTGATGACGACGCATGACGACCCCGAGGGGCGTCCGACCGTGTTCGACAACCTGCCGGAAGGCCTGCCAAGGCTGATCAGCGTCGGCCGGCTCGACTTCAACACCGAAGGACTGTTGCTGCTCACCAACGATGGCGGCCTCGCGCGCACGCTGGAATTGCCCGACACCGGCTGGCTGCGCCGCTACCGCGTGCGCGCCCATGGCGAGATCACGCAGGCCCAGCTCGACGCCTTGAAGAACGGCATCGAGGTCGAGGGCGTCAAATACGGCCCGATCGACGCGACGCTCGAGCGCGATCAGGGCGCCAATGTCTGGCTGGTGTTCGCAATCCGCGAAGGCAAGAACCGCGAGGTCCGCAACGTCTGCGCCCATCTCGGGCTCGAGGTGAACCGGCTGATCCGCGTGTCCTATGGTCCGTTCCAGCTCGGCGAGATCCCCGAAGGCCAGGTCGACGAGATCAAGTCGCGCGTGCTGCGCGAGCAGCTTGGCGACAAGGTGATCGAGAGGTCGGGTGCGCAGTTCGACGTGCCCTCGAATTCCGCCTCTCGCGACGACGATGCTCCACGCGAGAAGAAGCCGACGAAGCGCGCCGTGATCAACGACCGCAAGGGCCGCCGTGTGCTGGTGCAGCGCACCGGCAGCGAGGAGGCACGCGAGCGCAACGAGATGGAAGCAGGCGGCTATGGCCCGCCGCGCCGTCCCAAGCGCGGCTATCACGGCAAGCGTGATCTCAGGCCGAAAGACGAGTAAATGCGCGTCGTCGGCGGACGATTGAAGGGGCGCAATCTCGCCTCGCCGTCCTCGCGCGACATCCGTCCCACGGCGGATCGTTTGCGCGAGTCCGTATTCAACATCCTCGTGCACGCCTACGACGATCCGATTGAAGGCGCGCGCGTGCTCGATCTTTTCGCCGGCACCGGCGCGCTCGGCATCGAGGCGGCCTCGCGCGGCGCGAAATTTACGCTGTTCGTCGACAACGGCGCTGAGGCGCGCGCGCTGCTGCGCAACAATGTCGAGGCGCTGGGCCTCGGCGGCGTGACGAAGGTCTATCGTCGCGACGCGACGGACCTTGGACCTGCGCATCCGGTCGAGCCGTTCTCGCTGGTGTTTCTCGATCCACCCTATGGCAAGGGGCTGGCTGAGAAGGCGATTGCCTCATTGCGTGATGGCGGCTGGCTGACGGCGGACGCTGTCCTCGTCGTTGAAGAAGCGAAGGCCGCGCAATTCGCCGCGCCTGAAGGCTTCGAGGAGCTCGAGCGGCGCGCTTACGATGACACGGAGTTCGTGTTTTTGAAGCGGCCATAGCTTCGCTGTCGTAGGGTGAACAAAGCGAAGCGTGCCCACCGCTTCTATCGCTATCATGGAAAGATGGTGGGCACGGCGCGCTGCGCCTTTGCCCACCCTACGACATCGGGATCACCTTCGCCCGAACAGCTTCTCGACATCGGCGAGCTTCAGCTCGACATATGTCGGCCGGCCGTGATTGCACTGGCCAGAGTTTGGTGTCTCCTCCATCTCGCGGAGCAATGCGTTCATTTCCTCTGGCTTGAGCCTGCGGCCGGCGCGCACCGAGCCGTGGCAGGCCATGGTGGCGGCGACGTGCATGAGGCGGCGCTCCAGCGGCAGCGCCTCGTCCCACTCGGCCATGTGCTCGGACAGATCACGCAACAGGCCACCTGCATCGGTCTTGCCGAGCAGCGACGGCGTCTCCCGCACCGCGACGGCGCCGGGGCCGAAGGATTCGATTGCGAGACCGAACGAACCCAGTTCGTCGCTGCGCGCAAGCAGCCGTTCCACCGTCGCCTCGTCCATCTCGACGATCTCGGGGATCAAGAGAATCTGCCGCTGCACGCCGTTCCTCGCCAGCGATGCCTTCAACCGTTCATAGACGATGCGCTCATGGGCAGCATGCTGGTCGACGATGATGAGGCCGTCGCGGGTCTGCGACACGATGTAGGTTTCGTGGATCTGCGTGCGCGCAGCGCCGAGCGGGCGATCAATGAGATCGCCGGCGGGCTGCGTCTCGATTCGCACATCGGCGGTCGGCGCGCCGACGTCGAAGGCGGCCTGCAGACGCTCCGCGAAAGCGGGCGCAGCGCTGCCCTCGAAGGACGGCAGCGGTGCCGTCGGAGCGGATGGCGACTGCCGCCAGTCCCAATTGCCGCGGCGCGGCGTGAACGCGGGGCGGAATGACGACAGCGCGCTGCCGCCGCTGTTGGCGGCGGTGCGTCGTCCCTCGCGCGCAAGACCTTCCTTCAATCCATGCACGATCAGCGCGCGCACGAGCCCGGCATTGCGGAAGCGCACTTCGGTCTTGGCCGGATGCACGTTGGCATCGACCTCGCGCGGCTCGAGCGTGACGAACAGCGCCAGCACCGGATGGCGGTCGCGCGGCAGATAGTCGGAATAGGCCGCGCGCACCGCCCCTAAGATCAGCTTGTCGCGCACCGGGCGGCCGTTGACGAAGAGATATTGCCCGAGCGCATTCGCCTTTGTCAGCGCGGGGGCTGCCGCGTAACCTGCGACGACGACGCCGTCGCGTTCGGCATGAACCTCGATCGCGTGGCTGCGGAATTCCGCTCCCAAAATATCGCCAAGCCGCGTCAGCCGGCCGGCAGCGCCGGGCAGGGCAGCGGCCCAGGTGACCGGCGCGCGCTCCTCGCCTGCGAGCGTGAAGGCGACGTCGGGCCGCGCCATCGCCAGCCGCCGCACCACCTCGCGGATCGCCTCCGCCTCGGTGCGGTCGGTCTTCAGAAATTTCAGCCGCGCCGGCGTGGCATAGAAGAGATCGTTGACCTCGACGCGCGTGCCGTGTGCAAGCGCTGCCGGCATGATCTCGGACTTCTCGCCGCCTTCGACTGACAGCGCCCAGGCATGGGGCTCACTGGCGTGGCGCGTGGTGATGGAGAGCCGCGCAACCGAGCCGATCGAGGGCAGCGCCTCGCCGCGGAACCCGAGCGTGCGGATTTGCAGGAGGTCCTCGTCGTCGAGCTTCGAGGTGGCGTGGCGTTCGATTGCGAGCGACAAGTCCCTCGCCGTCATGCCGCTGCCGTCGTCGGTGATGCCGATCCGCCGCCGCCCGCCGCCATCGGTGAAGACGTCGATGCGGCTCGCGCCGGCATCGATCGCGTTCTCGACGAGCTCCTTGACCACGCTAGCCGGACGCTCGACCACCTCGCCGGCGGCGATGCGGTTGACGACTTGCTCTGGAAGCTGACGGACGGGCATGGGCTCGGACTTGGATTCGCTTGGACCGCTATCTTAAGCCGTGTTGCGTCAAAAGCATGTGTTGAGCAACGCCTATGTGGCGGGCTGGGGAAGAGGGCGGTCTATCACATTGAAGACATTGGACGTTCGAAAAAAATCGCGTGCCGGCAATGGGCCCGTCCCCTCCGTCGGTCCTGATTGTGAGCCGTGGAGTGCGGGTGTAGCATCGTGAAAAAACGGCAACAGGACGGGAGGACGCCATGTGCCATTTGTTCGCGCATCAGCCCCAACGCGACTATGAGTCCCAGACCCGCTCGCTCAGGATCGGCGGGCATTGCACCTCGATCCGGCTGGAAATGGCGTTCTGGGACACGCTGGAGGAGATCGCGGCCAAGGAGAGCATGAGCCTCGGCAAGTTCCTGACGACGCTCTACAACGAAGTCCTCGACCATCATGGCGAGGTCAACAATTTCGCCTCGCTGCTGCGCTGTTCCTGCCTGATCTACCGCTCCAAGAACGTCGTCCAGGTGCAGGAGTTCAAGGGTGCCGTCGCGCCTATTCTCGATGCGGCTGAATAGCTGCTCAGCGCGTCTGTCACCGCATTCTCGATGTCGTCGTGGCGCCAGGACCCATACCGCGCAATCCATCAGTGACGGGCGGTATGAGTCCCGAACGACGAGTATTGGACCTCAGATTTCCTTCTTCTGCATCGCGCCGGCGATGTAGTCCGCCTGGCGGATCGCGAGCGCGACGATGGTCAGCGTCGGGTTGCAGGCCGCGCCGCTGGTGAACTGGCTGCCGTCCGAGACGAACAGATTCTTGACGTCGTGGGTCTGACCGAACTTGTTGACCACGCCATCCCGCGGCTTCTCGCTCATCCGGTTGGTGCCGAGATTGTGGGTGCTCGGATAGGGCGGTGTCGGATAGGTCACGGTGGCGCCGACGGCGTCGTAGACCGCCGCACCCTGCTTATAGGCGTGGGCACGCATCGCGACATCGTTGGGATGATCGTCGAAATGCACACTTGCGACCGACATTCCGAACTTGTCCTTCACGGTCGGATCGAGCGTGATGCGGTTGGTCTCCTGCGGCATGTCCTCGCCGACCAGCCACATGCCGGCCATGCGCGGATAGCCGTCGAGCGCAGCGGTGAACGGCCGCCCCCAGGCGCCGGGATTGAGGAACGCCGCCATGAAGGGCAGGCCGATCGACAGCGTCTCCATCTCGTAGCCTCCGACGAAGCCGCGCTTCGGATTGTTGGCCGCCTCGTCGCGGATGATGCCGGCCATGGTCGTGCCGCGATACATGTGCACCGACTTCTCGAACACCGCATAGACGCTGCCCGTCATGTGGCGCATGTAATTGCGACCGACCTGTCCGCTCGAGTTGGCAAGGCCGTCCGTGAATGTGTTCGAGGCACTGTTGAGCAGCAGCCTCGGGCTTTCGATCGAATTGCCGGCGACCGCAACGATGCGGGCCTTCTGGCGCTGCATCGCGCCGGTCTCGTCGGCGTAGACGACGCCGGTCACCTTGCCGCTCGCATCATGCTCGATCTTGATCGCCATGCTGTTGGGCCGGACCTCGAGATTGCCGGTCGCCTCGCCCTTCGGGATCTCGGTGTAGAGCGTCGACCATTTCGCGCCGGACTTGCAGCCCTGGAAGCAGAAGCCGATCTGCTGGCACGATCCGCGGCCATCGCGTGGCTGGCTGTTGATCGCCATATTGCCGGTGTGCACGGTCTTGTAGCCGAGCTTCTTGGCGCCGGCCTCGAGCACCTTGAAATTGTTATTGCCGGGAAGTCCGGGAATGCCGTTGGTGCGGGTTACGCCCATCTTGTCCTCGGCCTTGGCGTACCACGGCTCCATCTCCGCGAGCGTGACCGGCCAGTCGAGCAGGTTCGCACCGGGAATGTTGCCGTAGGTGCTCTTCACCCTGAACTCGTGCTCGTCGAAGCGCAGCGACGCGCCGGCCCAGTGCACCGTGGAGCCGCCGACTGCCTTGACGATCCAGGCGGGAAGATTCGGGAAGTCCTTGGCGACGCGCCAGGTCCCCGACGTGGTGCGCGCGTCCGACCAGGCGAGCTGGGAAAAGCTGTCCCACTCGTCGTTGATGAAGTCCTGATTCTCGATGCGCGGACCGGCTTCGAGAATGACGACCTTGACGCCCTTCTGCGCGAGCTCGTTGCCCAGCGTGCCGCCTCCGGCACCGGAGCCGACGATCACCACAACGCCATTGTCGTTCAGATCGAATTTTGCCATATGCGTTTCTCCTGAACCGTTGGGGTGCGACTTAAGCTTTCGAGAGCCAGTCGATGTCGGCAAAGCCGCGGTTGATGTAGCCGCCGTGTTCGGCGGATGAGCCCTCGTAGCCGAACCGCGGCCAGACCTCTTTCTGGTTGTAGAGCGACACGATGAGATCGCCGCGCACCTTCTGGAAGAAGTCGCTCTGCTCGATCTCCTTCAGCAGCACCACGCGGTCGGCTTCCCAGGGCACCTCGGCATAGGGTGCCTTATGGCGGTCCCGCGCGTTCTGATCGAGCCTGGCGATGCCGTCGCTGATGAGGGCTTTGACCGCGGGATCCTTGGCCGCCTTGCCGTCCCACGGCTTGATTGCTGTGATGTAGTAGCTGTCGCCGAGAACGTCGTGCGGATAGATGTCGCGCGCAACCTTCAACAGCGTCTTCATCGTCGCCGGCTCCAGCGCGCTGGCGTCGTCGGCCCACGCGTTTTCGATGCTCACGCCGACGCTGGTCGCCGCGGCCACGACCGGAACGGCCGTTGCCGCGCCCTGAAGGAAGACGCGGCGACTATGCTTGCTTCGACGATCGACTTCTCTCATGGGATTCCTCCGTGATTTTGTGCTTTAATTAGTTGAAACGCCCGCCCCGTTGGATCACCTCGATCTTGTAGCCATCGGGATCACTGACGAAGAAGAAGCGCGCCAGCGTCTTGCCGTCATGCTTGAAGTCGCGCAGCGGTCCGGGTGCCAGCTTCTCGCGCTCGAAACGAGCGTGTTCGGCGTCGAGATCCTCGACCACCACGGCGAGATGTCCGTAGCCATCGCCGAGCGCGTACGGCTCCTCGCGATCGAAATTGACCGTCAGCTCGACCTCGAAAGGTGAGGATGGATGACGCAGATAGATCAGGGCGAAGTCCGGAAATTTCAGATGGTCGGCGATTTCGAGGCCGAAGGCGCGCTTGTAGAAGTCGAGCGAGCGTGCCTCGTCGATCACGCGGATCATGGAATGAACCGGCTTCGCCATCAGTTCAGCTCCTTCAGATAAGCGATGATGGCGGCGCGCGTCTCGGGCTTGGCCTGCCGATAGGCCATGACGACACCGGGAATGACGGCCTGCGGATTGGCCAGCCAGGCATCGAGCCGGGCCTCGTCCCACACAAAGTCCGCCTTCGCGAGCCCTTGCGAATAGTGAAACCCTTCAGCCTTGCCGGCCAGTCGTCCGACGATCTTGACCAGTGGCGGGCCTTGCCGCATTGGTTCCGACAGGTTCGTCGTGTGGCACACCGCGCATTGCTGCTTGAAGAGCGTTGCGCCATCCGGCGGCTTTGCAGCCGGCAACGGCATTTGCGCATCGGCGACCCGCACCATCAGCACCACTGCGGTGCACAACCCCACCACGACTGCGCGCATCGCCAAGAACCCGCCCATTCACATCAACGTCAGCGTGCGCAAACTCTAGGCGGCGCCAAGCATGCAGTGGTAGTAGCGGGCTGTTTCGTCGCAAGAGGACATGCTCGCGGTTTGCGTGTGTTCCGCGCTGCCGCATATGAGGAACACAATTCCGCGAAACCGCCCAGAAATCCCTAAACGATGACCACACGACGCGGATTGCATGACGGTTCGCGCCGTTCGAACTCTCTAGGCGATGAAATGGTCCGGCACATGCGAGCGGCGCGGGGAGCAGCCGAATCGTTCATCGCGAAAAATCCAGGAGAAATGGATGAAGTTGGTGAAGACCTCTGTGATCGCATGCGCTCTTTCGGCCCTCATTGCCGCGCCGGTTTTCGCGCAAGGTGCGTCATCCGGCGTCAAGACGGGCACCGTGCAAAGCAAACCTATGCAGGGCGCCGCGCCGGCCAGCGAGGACGAAGAACTCGGCGCACAGCAGGGAGCCGCGGGCGAGCAAACGGGCATGAAGTCGACCAAGGGAACGAAGGGCACGGTCGGCACCACGGGCAGCGCAGTGCGCAAGGGAACGGTCAACGATTCCGCTTCGGGCACTGCTGCCAGCGGCAAGCGCTACTAACGCCGGAACGACATGCAGCAAACCTCCGGTCGCTCTGCGCCCGGAGGTTTTTTGTCGCTCAATCGTCGAAGCGTCCGCCGCGGCCGGCCTTGATGTTGCTGCGGCGCTTCTTGCCATCGAGCCGGCGCTGCTTGGAGGCAAAGGTCGGCCGCGTCGCGCGCCGTGGCGTCGGCCGCACCATGGCTTCCTTGAGCATTTCGAGCAGGCGGTCGATCGCATCCTGGCGGTTGCGCTCCTGGGTGCGAAAACGCTGCGCCTGGATCACGATGACGCCGTCCTTGGTCATGCGCTGGCCGGCGAGGCGCGCAAGGCGCAGGGCAGCGTCCTCCGGCAAGGTCAGCTTGCGCGTGTCGAAGCGAAGCTGCGCCGAGGTCGCGACCTTGTTGACGTTCTGCCCGCCCGGGCCGGAGGCGCGCACGAAACCGATCTCGATGTCGTCTTCGTCGATGACGAGATCGCGGGAAATCCGCAGCATGGTGCACCATTCGTGATGCCTCGACCTATCGCGGGCACCCTCATTTGGCAATGCTGCATCATGGAAAATGCGAATGGCCGGGGCAAGCCCGGCCATTCCATGCGAAGATCGCAGGGTCAGTTCGACTTCGGCGCGGTCGCTGCGGCGGGCTGCGCGGCCGCCTGGGGCGCGCGGCCGACGATGACGGTCAGAAGACCCTGGCCCCACAGCCGCTTGGCGGCCCGCTTGGCATCATCCAGTGTCACGGCATCGACGATGGCATTGCGCTTCTCGATGTAGTCGATCGGCAGCTTGTCCTGCTGATATTGCAGCAGCGCCTGGGCGAGCTTGGAGGAGGTGTCGAGCGCCAGCATCTGCGAGCCCTTGAGGTAGGACTTGGCCTCGTCGAGCTCCTTCTGCGTCGGCCCCTCCTCGGCGATGCGGCGCACCTCCTTCTCGATGGCGTCAATGGTGTCGCCGGCGCGGTCGGCGCGCGTGCCGGTGTTGCCGATGAACACGGCCGAGTGCTCCATCCACAACAGCGATTCAAACACCGAATAGGCGAGCCCGCGCTTCTCGCGTACCTCGCGATAGAGCCGGGAGGACAATCCGCCGCCGCCCAGGATGTGGTTGACGACGTAGGCGGCCATGAAGTTCGGATCGCTGCGCTTCACGCCCGGGCCGCCGAAGGTGATCACGGTCTGCGGCACGTCGAGTGGCACGAAGGCGCGCTGCGGCGGCGCGGCTGGCTCGACGTCGGCGACCGGGGTGAGGTTCGCCTTGGCCGGCAGGCTGCCAAAGGTCTTGTCGAGCAGCTTGCCGAGCGTTGCCGGGTCGACGTCGCCGACGACGGCGACCTTCAGCGTGTCCCTGGCGAGGATGCGGCCGACATAGTCCTTCATGTCGGCAACCGTGATGGTCGGCACGCTCTCCAGCGTGCCGCTGGTCTGCCGCCCGTAGGGATGATCGCCGTAGGCGATCTCCAGGAACTTGCGGCTGGCGAGCGCGGTCGGATTGGTGGTGTCGCGGCGCAGGCCCGAGATGACCTGCGAACGGATGCGCTCGACGTCGGCGGTGTCGAAGTGCGGCGAGGTCAGCGCCATCCGCAACAGGTCGAAAGCCTCATCCTTGTTGTCGCGGAGCATGCGCAGGCTGCCGCGGAACGTGTCGCGGCTGGCGTTGAAGGAGAGCTCGATGGCGCGGCGGTCGAGCCGCTCGTGGAAGGTCTTGGAATCGAGATCGCCGGAGCCTTCGTCGAGGAGGTCGCCGACGAGGTTGGCGACGCCCGGCTTGTCCTTGGGGTCCTGCGACGCACCGCCAGCAAAGGAATACTCCATGGCGATCAGCGGCACCGTCGCGTCCTGCACGAACCAGGCTTCGATACCGCCTGGCGAGGTCAAGTGCTGGATCTTGGCCGCGGCCTGCGACGGCGAGATGGACGCCAAAGAGAGCGTCACCGAGGTGACGACGGAGAGCGCGATGCCACGAAGGAAGGGATAGGTCACGAACGCTTCTCCTCGCGCTTGGCGGTGGTGGTGTCCTTGATCAGGTAGCCGGTGACCGAGCGCTTCTTCTCGAGCCACTTTTGCGCGGCGGCGCGCACCTGTTCGGCGGTGACGGCGCGGATGCGATCCGGCCAGCTGCGGATGTCCTCGATGGACAGACCCGTGGTCAGCGCGCCGCCATACCAGCGCGCCAGCACCGCCTGATTGTCCTGGGCGTAGATCGCCTCGGCAATGAGCTGGGTCTTGACCCGCTCGAGATCCTCAGGCCGGATCGGGTTCTGCACGATGTCGGCGATCACGCCGTCGATCACCTGCTCGACCTCAGCGAAGCTGACGCCCTGTCTGGGCGAGGCCGAGATCGCGAACTGGCTCGGGTCGAGCGAGGTGCTCGAATAGCTGGCGCTGGCCGAGACCGCGAGCGGTTTGTCGACGACGAGCGCGCGGTAGAGGTAGGAGTTGCTGCCGCTGCCCATCAGTTGCGCAAGCACGTCGAGCGCAGCGCTCTCGCCGGCCGCCGCCGTGGTTGCCGACGGCACGAGGTAATAGCGGCGCACGCCGGGCTGCTCGACGCGCGGATCGGACAGCGTGACGGTGCGCGGGGCGGCCGGCTCCGGCTCCTGCGGACGGATGCGTTGTGCGGGGATCGCGGGCTGTGCCGGGATCGGGCCGAAATTGCGCTCGACCAGCGGGCGCACGTCGGCGACCTCGACGTCGCCGGCGATCACCAGGATCGCGTTGTTCGGCGCATAGAAGCGGCGGTAGAACGCCAGCGCATCCTCGCGATTGAGCTTCTCGATCTCCTGGTGCCAGCCGATCACTGGCCGGCCGTAGGGATGGTTGAGATAGAGCGCGGCCATGACCTGCTCGTTCAGCCGCGCCTCGGGACTGTTGGCAACACGCATGTTGTATTCCTCGAGCACGACGTCGCGCTCGGGCAGCACGTTCTCGTCCTTGAGCACGAGCCCGGTCATGCGATCGGCTTCGAACTCCATCATGGTCGGTAGCTGCTCGCGCGGAACGCGCTGATAGTAGTTGGTGTAGTCGACGGAGGTGGAGGCGTTCTCGTTGCCGCCGACGCGCAGCACGGTTTGAGAGAATTCGCCGACCGGATGTTTCTCCGTGCCCTTGAACATCAGGTGCTCGAGGAAATGGGCGAGCCCCGATTTGCCGGGCGTCTCGTCGGCCGAGCCGACCTTGTACCAGATCATCTCCGTGACCACGGGCGTGCGGTGGTCGGGAATCACCACGACCTGGAGGCCGTTGCCGAGCGTGAAGCTGCTGGGTGGTGCGGATGTTACCGTTGTCTGGGCAAATGCCCCGCCGGTTGAAAGAGCACAAGTCGAAAGCAACGCGGCGAGGAGGCAGGCAGCCGATCGGTATGAGGACATCACAATCCTTGTGAAAGCCCGGACCCAAATGCCCGGGTGCAAAGCACGGCATGCTACACCGTGCGACCTAGCGCTTTGCGTCACGAAGCAGAGAACGCCGTCATCGTGAAGTTAAAGATAAGTCATGTGCCGCATCCGGCCTACACCGGACGATTGCGGCAGTTCCTCACGAGCACGAAAAGGCGGTAAGAGCGCTATTGCTCTTTTTCCTTGCCGCTTTGCACGTCGTAATACGTCTTCTTGGTTTTGTCCGGTCCCCCGGAACCATAGGCGTAATTCGGCGAGGGCGTCTGGTAACCGGCGGGCGGCTCGGTCAGGGATCCCCGCGGCGGCTCAGACTTGAATTCCGCGGTTTCGTTGCTGCTGCCCTTGAAGAGTTTGAACAGGCCGCCGGTGTAGCCGAGCTGGGCCGGACTCAGGGTCGGATTGTTCTGACTGGGCTGGCCCGGTTCGTTGCTGGTGGTACGGGTGGGGCCGTTCGTCTTGGCCGCATTCATCTCGGCTGGCGTCAGCGGTCGGGCGGCTTCCCACGGCTGCTGGAATTTGGTGCCGGATTTCTTTCTTGCGGCAGCAAGCTCCTTGCGGCGCTTTTCGTCGGGGTCCTTGGGCCAGTTCGGCGCGCTCGCATCGGCCGACGACGCTGGCGGCGGCAGGTCGAGCTTGGGCGGGACCACCAGCGGCGAACGCTCGCGGTATTCGATGCCGGGCTTCTCCAAGCTGCGGCCGCCCTGAGCGCCAAGGCCGGTCATCAGGTTGTCGATGAGCTTTTCCTCGAACGTCCGGTCGTCTTCCTCGTCGTCATCGCCGGCGCGGGCTGCGCCGGCCGTCATCACGAGACCAATGCCGAGTGCGACGGCAGTGAGCTTCAGCGAGCGCAACAGCCCGTGCCTCGGGCTTCGCATCATCCAACCTTTCGGCTCGCTTTCGCGCATCGCTGTACCTGTTCTGTTTCGTAATCGATCGCCGCGCGCAGCGCGGGCCTGCCCTCGCAAGCAAGGTTCCACCGTCCGGGCCCGTATCGGCCGGGATCAGGGCGCTTTTGCGGCGGGTACCCCCAGGAAGGAATCATACAATAGGGCCGCCACCCCAGCAACGATGGCCACGTCCGCGAGGTTAAACACGTACCAATTGTAGGTATTTCCGGCGATTTCGATGTGAAACAGCGCGAAATCGAACACTGCGCCATAGGCCAGACGATCGATGGCATTGCCGATGGCGCCGCCGATAATCAGCCCAAGTGCCACCGTTGCCAGTCGGGTCTGCGCGCGGGTCATCCACACCGCCAGCAGAACCACCGCGACGGCCTTGACTGCCATCAGCGCGATCTGCCCGGCCGCGGCTTCGGTCTGCAGCCAGCCATAGCTGATGCCCTTGTTCCAGGCCGGCATGAGGTCGAAGAACGACGTCAACCTCAGCCCGCCGCGGCGGTCGAGGTCGAACACGTCGAGCAGCCAGAGTTTCGAGGCCTGGTCCAGCACGAGCGAAATCACGGCGGACAGAATGCCGGCGCGGAGAGGGGTCATGGCAAAGCAGCCGCCACGTTCTCCGCCGTCGTCCTGGCGAAAGCCAGGACCCCCGCGCGAGCGCCTTGGGCTCGTCGCGATAACCCCGGGCGGCGGTTGGTGAAAAGACTAGGGGCCATCGACCTTGGTTCGCATCTGACAGCGGTGGTAATGGGTCCTGGCTCCAGTGCGCAATTGCGCACAAGGCCAGGACGACGGTGAGACCTAAACTAGATGCTTATCCCCAACGCCTTCCACTCGCGCAGGGCCTTGGCATCGCGCGGGGTGACGTCGGGATAGTCCGCGTCCTCGCCGACTGTCGGCAGGATCTTCCAGGAGCGGGCGCATTTGGTGCCGACCGCCTTCTCGACCACGACCGCAACGCCGGGAACGGCATCGAGACGGAACGCAGCCGTCGGCGCCTCGCCCTCGCGCACCTCGTAATTCGAGGTGATGCAGACCTCGGCGATATCGACGTCGAACAGCGTCATCTGCGTGTTTCGGTCAGCGATATAGATCACCGGTGATGCTTCGAGCGACGAGCCGATATTCTTGGCCGCGCGCTCGAGCTCCAGCGCGCCGGTGACGACGCGGCGCACGTTGCGGATGGTCTCCCACTTCGCGGCGAGCTCGTCGTCGCGGAAGTTTTCGAGACCTTCGGGGAACAGCGTCAGATGCACCGAGGGCTCGGCGTCCGGCCGGTACATGCGCCATGCCTCCTCGGCGGTGAAGCTCAGGACCGGCGCCAGCCATTTCAGGATCGCGTTGCAGAGCGTATCGATCGTGGTCAGCGCCGCCTTGCGCGTGAGCGATGAGGGTGGATCGCAATAGAGCGTATCCTTGCGGATGTCGAAATAGAACGCCGACAGCTCGCTGTTCAGGAACGCCGACAGCGTCGCGACCACACTCTTGAAGTCGAAGGCTTCATAGGCCTTGCGGATCACATCAGCGCGGACCGCGAGCTCGTGCAGCATCAGCCGCTCGAGCTCGGGCATATCGGCCGGCGCGACCGCGTCGGCTGGCTTGTAGTGATGCAGCGTGCCGAGCATCCAGCGGATGGTATTGCGCAGCTTGCGGTAGGTTTCGACCGTGTTCTTGAGGATCTCCGGACCGATGCGCTGGTCGTCGGTGTAGTCGCAGGACGCTACCCAGAGCCGGAGGATGTCGGCGCCGGACTCCTTGATGACGGCCTGCGGCTCGATCGTGTTGCCGAGTGACTTCGACATCTTGCGGCCGTCCTCGGCCTGGGTGAAGCCGTGAGTCAGCACGATATCGTAGGGCGCGCGTCCGCGGGTGCCGCAGCTCTCGAGCAGCGAGGAGTGGAACCAGCCGCGATGCTGGTCCGAGCCCTCGAGATACATCACCGTGTCCGTGCCGCCGTCGACCTTGCGCGTGATGCCGGCAAGGCCCGGGAAGTGCACGGGATCTTCCAGCACGAAGGCATGCGTCGAGCCTGAATCGAACCAGACATCGAGGATGTCGTCGACCTTCTTCCAGTCCTCATTGGCACGGCTCCCGAGGAAACGCTCGCGGGCGCCGTCCATGTACCACGCATCCGCGCCTTCCTTCTCGAAGGCGTCGCCGATGCGCGTGTTGACGGCCTCGTCCTGAAGAATCTCGGCCGAGCCGTCTCCCTTCTCGCGGACGAACACCGCGATCGGCACGCCCCAGGCGCGCTGGCGCGAGATCACCCAGTCGGGGCGCGCCTCGATCATGCCGTTGATGCGGTTCTCGCCCGACGGCGGCACCCATTGCGTCACCGAGATCGCGTGCAGCGCGCGGGCGCGCAGCGTGTCGCCGGACTTCGCGTTGCCGCCGGTCGCGATGTCCTTATCCATCGCGATGAACCATTGCGGCGTGTTGCGGAAGATCACCGGCTTCTTGGAGCGCCAGGAATGCGGATATTGATGCTTGAGCCGGCCGCGCGCGAGCAGCTTGCCGGCGTCAACCAGCGCCTTGATCACGGCGTCGTTGGCGTCACCCTTCTCGCCCTTGTCGTTGATGACGCGCTTGCCGGTAAAGCCCGGCGCATGGTCGGTGTAGGCGCCGTTCTCGTCGACGGTGTAGGGGATCGCGGTCGGGATGCCGCGCGCATCCAGCTCGCGCGTGTTCGCCGTCCAGACGTCAAAGTCCTCGCGGCCGTGGCTCGGCGCCGTGTGCACGAAGCCGGTGCCGGTGTCGTCGGTGACGTGATCGCCGGGCAAGAGCGGCACGGTGAATTCGTAGCCGCCGCCAAGCCCCTTCAACGGGTGGGCGCACTCGATCGCGTCCATCGTGTCGCCAGGGATGTCGCGGACTTTCTTGAAGGCGGTCACGCGCGCCTGCTTGAACACTTCATCCGCGAGTGCGTCCCCAAGGATCAGGTGGTCGCCAGTCTTGGCCCAATTGCCGGCGGGCGCGTCCGTGACCTCAAAGAGGCCGTAGGCGATCTTCGGCGAGAACGAGATGGCGCGGTTGCCGGGCAACGTCCAGGGCGTGGTGGTCCAGATCACGACGCTTGCGGAGGCGAGCGCGCCATGCGCGGGCGAGGCGACCGGGAATTTCACCCACACCATGTCCGAGGTGTAGTCCTCATACTCGACCTCGGCCTCCGCAAGCGCGGTCTTCTCGACCACACTCCACATCACCGGCTTGGAGCCGCGATAGAGCGTGCCGTTGGCGGCGAACTTCATCAATTCACGCGCGATCTGGGCTTCCGCCGGATAGCTCATGGTGGCGTAGGGGTGGGCCCAGTCGCCGATCACGCCGAGACGCTTGAATTCTTCGCGCTGCACGTTGAGCCAGTGCGTCGCATAGGCGCGGCATTCTTTGCGGAAGTCGACCATCGCCGCCGAGTCGCGAAAATCGGGCTTCTGCTTGCCCTTCTTGCGATAATGCTCCTCCTCGACCTTCCACTCGATCGGCAGGCCGTGGCAGTCCCAGCCGGGCACGTAGTTGGAATCGAACCCGAGCATCTGCTCGCTCTTGGTGACGAGATCCTTGAGGATCTTGTTCAGCGCCGTGCCGATGTGGATGTTGCCGTTGGCATAGGGCGGGCCGTCATGCAGCACGAACTTGTCGCGGCCCTTCGCGGTCTCGCGCAGCTTCTCGTAGAGGCCGATCTCGTACCAGCGCTTGAGGATCTCCGGCTCGCGCTGCGGCAGGCCGGCGCGCATCGGGAATTCCGTCTGCGGCAGGAACAGGGTTTTTGAATAGTCTTTGGCTTCGGACTTTTGCGGCTTTTCGGACATGAATGATCTGGCTCGGAAGGGCGCGGAGGAATGCGATCACGATCGCGGGGTGAAACGACGAAATCCCGGTCTTGCGCCGAGCCAAAGCTCAGACGGAAGCCGGGCCGCTAATCCCTATGATGCGCCGCGCAAACATGGGCTCTCCATAGCAGCCGGGCGGCCAAATCGCAAAGGGCCGGGATGGGCCCCGTTTTGGGGCCTCAGTCGATGCTTCCCAGCTCCGGGAAGGCGTCGGGGGCGGCCGCCAGCAGGGCCCTCGCGCGGGCAGAGTCCTCGTCCATCTGGCGGATCAGTGGCTCGATTCCGTCGAACTTCAGTTCCTCGCGAATGAAGCCGACGAACGCGCAATCGAGCTCTTGCCCGTAGAGGTCGCCCTTGAAGTCGAACAGGAAGATTTCCAGCAGCGGCGCGCCATTATCGAATGTCGGACGCCGGCCGAAGCTTGCGACCCCCTCCAGCCGCTCGGCCCCGCGACCGACCCGGACCGCGTAGATGCCGTGCTTGAGGGCGCAATTGGCGTCGAGGCGGATATTGGCGGTGGGATAGCCGAGGTCGCGGCCGCGCTTCTCGCCGTGGATGACCTTGCCGGTCACGAACCAGGGCGCGCCCAGCATGGTCGTGGCCTCAATGAGCTGGCCTTCGGCGAGCGCGGTGCGGATCGCGCTGGAGGAGACCGGCCGCTCGTCGATATCGACATGCGGCTGGACGTCGACCTCGATACCGAGCCGGGGCGCCTCATTGACCAGCAGGCTCGGCGAGCCGACCCGGCCCTTGCCGAAATGAAAGTCGTAGCCGACCGCGATCCCGCTGACCCCGAGCCGCCCGATCAGGTCATGGTGAATGAAATCCTGTGCTGATGTCCCGGCGCGGGTCTTGTCGAAGGTCATGACCACGGCCCCGGCAAGCCCGGTGCCGGCCAGGAGCCGCAGCTTGGCTCGCTCATCCGTGAGGCGGAATTGCGGGGTATTGGGGCTGAAAAACCGTCGCGGATGCGGCTCGAACGTCAGCGCCAATGCCGGCCGGTTGTGCGTCCGGCCCATCTCCAGCGCAGCCGCAATCACCGCCCGATGGCCGAGATGAACGCCGTCGAAATTGCCCATGGCGACCACGGCCCCCCTTGGAATTGCATGAACCGGCGTGGAATCGCGGATAACAGTAAAATGCGGAGCCATCAGGGGAATTCTCTGGGGCAGGCGGATCGGCCCGGGACCGTGACGTGACGCGCCAGGCGAAGTCAAGCGGGGGATGCGGCCGCATTGCACGACATTTCGGGGCTCTCCGGCGATAGCCGATTAACGCGCTGTTTAACGCCTTGGTGCTAGTCCTTTGACATGGAACTGTGGGGCGTCGGGCCTGGCAGTTCGATCGTTAATATTTTCCTGTTGCGTTTGGGGGAGTCGAGATGGCGGTTGATTTGTCGATGCCGGTTCTGGTGGTGGATGACTACAGCACCATGATCCGCATCATTCGGAATCTGCTGAAGCAGCTTGGCTTCGAGAATATCGACGACGCCAGCGACGGCTCGGCGGCGCTGAACAAGATGCGCGGCAAGAAGTACGGGCTCGTGATTTCCGACTGGAACATGGAGCCGATGACGGGCTACGACCTCCTGCGCGAAGTGCGGGCCGATCCCAACCTCGCCACCACGCCTTTCATCATGATCACGGCGGAATCCAAGACCGAGAACGTGATCGCGGCCAAGAAGGCCGGCGTGAACAACTATATCGTCAAGCCGTTCAACGCGGCGACGCTGAAGACCAAGATCGAAGCGGTCTTCCCGGACATGGCCAGCGCGTAGGGCGCGCTACGAACTATCAGGTGAATTCGCAGGCCCGGGCTCGCCCGGGCCTTTGCTTTGGGCACCGTCATTCCGGGGCGATGCGTAGCATCGAGCCCGGAATCTCGAGATTCCGGGTTCGCCCTTCAGGCGCCCCGGAATGACGGTCATGCATTTACCACTTCAATTCGCGCATCAGCGCCTTCGGCGGATGGCCAAACAGCTCCAGCACCGATGCCGGATCGAGCTGGTCGAGGCCCTCGAACTCCTCGGAATGGATACCGCGGGTGACGAACAGGCAGTCGATGCCGAACTCGCGCGCGCCCGTCAAGTCGGTGCGCACGGAATCGCCGATCGCCAAGACCTTCTTGCGATCGATCTGGTGGCCCTGGCGCTCGCCGGCGAGCGCCATCGCGCGCTCGTAGATCGGCCGGTGCGGCTTGCCGTAGAAGATCACCTCGCCGCCGAGTTCGCGGTAGAGCTCGGCGATGGCGCCGGCGCAATAGATCAGCCGGTCGCCGCGCTCGACGACAATATCGGGGTTGGCGCAGACCAGCACGAGCTTGCGCTCGCGCGCCTTCAGCATCATGCCCCGATAATCCTCCGCCGACTCGGTCTCGTCATCATAGAGGCCGGTGCAGACGATGTAGTCGGCGTCCTCCAGTGGCGCGAGCACCGCGTCGAGCCCGCGATGGATCGAGCTGTCGCGCTCGGGGCCAAGCCAGAACAATTTTCGACCGGGATGATCGGCGACATAGAGCCGCGTCAGATCGCCCGAGGAGACGATGGCGTCATAGGTCTCGTCGGCAACGCCGAGCTTGCGCAACTGTCGCTGCACCGAATCCGCTGGTCGAGGCGCGTTGGTGATCAGGACGACCGTACCGCCCTGCTGCCGGAAATTGTGCAGCGCCTCGCAGGCTTCGGGAAAGGACTCGAGCCCATTATGGACCACGCCCCAGATGTCGCTGAGGACGACGTCAACGCCCACGACGAGCTCGCGAAGGCTCTCGACGAAATGCAGCGTGGTCATGACGCGGACGGCCGGTCAGATGCGGCGCGCGAGCGCGGCATTACCGGTGATGCGCTGTGACGGCGGCACGGAAGCCGGTTCGCCTGAGCTGGACAGGGCGGAGCCATTGGATACCTGTTGCTGCGCCTGGTCCGGCGCGGCTCCGGCGGTAGCAGATGCACCTTCCGGCCGCAATGGCCGGGGCGGCGCGAACAGGAAACCCTGGCCGAACCGCACATCATAGTCGAGCAAGTCAACCACCGCGCGCTCGCCCTCGATCCGCTCGGCGATGAGGTCGATGCCGAAGCGGCCGAGCAGGTCGGAGAGGTCGGACGGATGGATGTCCGAGGTCGAGGCCTGCTTGGGATCGAGCAGCAGCGCGGCCGGCACCTTGATGAAGCGCACGCCGCGGTCGGCGAGCTCGCGCGGCTCGATGCGCAGGTCAGTAACGTGGTCGATCGAGAAGCGGAAGCCGCGCTGGGCGAGCGCTGCCAGGTTCTCGGTCTCGGCGGGGCCGAGGTTGCGGAACGTCGACTGCTTGAACTCGAGCACCAGCGAGGGCGCGAGCGCCCGGTTGGCTTCGAGGAAGTCGAGGCATTGCGCAAAGGTGGTGGAATTGCCGAGCGTGGAGGCGGCGACGTTGCAGAACACGCCGACGTCCTTGTTGCGCACCATCAGCCGGCGCAGCACCTGCACACAGCGCAGCATCACCATGTTGTCGATGCGCCCGATGAGCCCCGAGGCTTCCGCGATGCTGATGAACTCCTCGGCGGCGATGAGCTGGTCGCGCTCGTCGCGCACCCGCGTCACCGCCTCGTAGAAGCGGACCTTGCGCTGCGGCAGCGTCACCATCGGCTGGAGGAAAATGTCGATGCGGTTCTCGTCGATCGCGCTGCGCAGCGTCGCGAGCAGTTGCGTCTGGTTGCGGGCGGTGGCGGGCGCGACGGGCGCGCTCGGCGGTGCCGGTGGAACCGGCCGCGGCGCGGCTGGCCGAGGTTCGGGAGCAGCCAACAACTCATGCGCGGCAGTTTCGGTTTCCGGCTGCGTGGCGGAAGCGGGCAAGGCCGTCGCCAGCAGGTCCTCATGCGTCGCCACGGTGGCGGCAAGCTGCTTGACCAGGCCGCCGAGCTCGCTGATCTCGCCGACCACCGACTGGACGCGGTCCGCGTTGGTGGAATTGGCGGACGCGACGCGTCCCTCGACCGCTGCGAGCCGGCGGCCGAATTCGGCGACCTGACGGGCGAGATCGGCGGTGCCGCGCGACAGATCGGCGATCTGGCCGCCGACGTCGCTGCGGTCGCGCAGCCGCATCGAGACCGCGTTGTACAGGATCAGGAAGGTCAGCGCGGTCAGCGCCACGATCGCGGACTCAGTTCCGCTGATGCCGGCCACCGAATGCAGGACGAGGCCGAGCGAGGCTGCGACCAGCACCATACAGATGGCGATGAAGATCGTCGAAATGCGAATCATGCCGCGCGCTACGCCCTCAAGTGCTGACTGCCCCACCCGGGAAAACACGGGCACGTCCCTGGCACGCTCTTGTTAAACGCCCCCCAAGCGAGAGTGACCTTAGCATCATTGTTGATTCGCGGGGATAGGCCGTGGTCGCGCTCTAGGTGAGACCGGCGCGGCGAAAGCCTTCCAGGTAGCGGTCGCGGTCGGTCGCGAGCTGGATCGGCATGAACTCGGCGATCCAGGCGAGCGAGACGTTCGGCTGGGCCCTGCGCAGCTCCTGCAGTGCGGAGCGGGCAAGGTCGGCGTGCCCGGCCATGCCGGCCGCCGAGGTCAGCACCCTGTGCGCGCCGACGAAGTCGCTGCGCTGTCGCAAGGCCTCATGCGCGAGCCGGATCGCCTCCTCATAATCGCCGCCGAGGAAGCGGGCATAGGCCTCGATGCCGAAATAGACCGGCGCATAGGGATCGCGCGGGCTGAGGCGGATGGCGCGGCGGGCCGCCTCGTCGGCATCCTGCCAGCGACCGCAATAGCTGAGCGCCAGCCCGTAATAGCCCTGCGCCAGCGCGAAGCTCGGATTAAGCCGCAACGCGGTTTCGAATTCGGCGAGCGAATCCTCGAAACGTCGTGCAAACAGATGGACGTGACCGAGCGCGTTGTGCGCCCAGGGATCCTCGTCGTCGGCCCGGATCGCGACGAGTGCGGCGCGCTCGGCGATCGGCATCGCGGCGGCCATGTCCATCCAGCCCATATGGGCCGTGAACATGTAGCTGGTTCCGAGCAGGCCCAGCGCCTTGCCATAGTTCGGGTCGAGCGCGATGGCCTTCTCCAGCAGGGCCTGCGCGAGCACGTGGTCCTGCCGCGTCACGCGCCAGTAGTGCGAGAGTGCGCGCATCAGCAGGTCCCACGCATCCATGCTGTCGGGTGGTTTGTGCTGGGTGCGAAAATTCTCCGCCGCGTAGAGCTGCGGCTCGATCGCGGCGACGATGGCTTCCGTGATCTCGTCCTGCACCGCGAACACGTCGGCGAGCTCGCGATCGTAGCGTTCCGCCCAGAGATGGCTGCCGGTCGCGACGTCGTTGAGCTGCGCAGTGATGCGCACGCGGTCGCCGCCCTTGCGCACGCTCCCTTCGACGACGTAGCGGACGCCAAGCTCGTCCGCGACCTGCCGAAGGTGAACCGTCCGGCCCTTGTAAATGAAGGAGGAGTTACGCGCGATCACGAAGAACCAGCGCAGCTTCGACAGCGCCGTGATGATGTCCTCGCTGATGCCGTCGGAAAAATACTCCTGCTCGGCATCGCCGCTCATATTGGTGAACGGCAGCACGGCGATTGCCGGCCGGTCTGGCAGCGGCTGGGCGGATGGCTGCTTCCGCCCGGCTGGCGCCGCCGAAGCGTCAGCCTTGCTCGTTTCGACGACGTCACCGACGAAGCGCACGCCCTTGCGCGCCACGGTGCGGATCAGCCGTTGCTCCTCGCCGGTGTCGTTGATCGCGCGCCGTGCCGCGTTGATGCGGCTCGCGAGCGTGGAGTCCGAGACAACGCGCCCGTTCCACACCGCATCGAGCAGATTGTCGCGCGTCACCACGCGGTCGCGGTTGCGGATCAGATGGATCAGGAGATCGAACACCTGCGGCTCGAGCGCGACGAGGCTGTCCGCGCGCCGCAACTCCCGGCGCTCGGGATCCAGCGAAAAAACCTCGAACTGGAACGCCACGCCCGGCTCCCGCTCAGAAATCAAGGCGCTCTCAACGTAAAATAACGGCACTCTCAAAGCCAGTCACGGGTCTGCGCTCTATCGTCCCGGCATCTTCAACCGGAGGAAATTGCCATGTCGACAGCCGCAGCACTCAGCAAGCCCGCCGCCGCCCAGCCGGACCTCGCCGCGCTCAAGCAGCGCCAGCACGGCGCCTGGTCGTCCGGCGACTATGCCGTCGTTGGCACCACCTTGCAGATCGTCGGCGAGCAGCTCTGCGAGGCGCTCGACCTGCGCGCCGGCAGCAAGGTGCTCGACGTTGCCGCCGGCAACGGCAACGCGACGCTTGCCGCCGCCCGCCGCTGGTGCGATGTCACCTCGACCGATTACGTGCCGGCGCTGCTCGAGCGCGGCCGCGAGCGCGCGGCGGCCGAGCGGCTGACCGTTACATTCGGTGAGGCGGACGCCGAGGCGCTGCCGTTCGCAGATGCCTCGTTCGACGCGGTGCTTTCGACCTTCGGCGTCATGTTCACGCCCAATCAGGACAAGGCGGCTTCCGAGCTTGCGCGAGTGTGCCGGCCAGGCGGCAAGATCGGGCTCGCCAACTGGACGCCGCAGGGTTTTATCGGGCAGCTCTTCAAGACGCTCGGCAAGCACCTGCCGCCGCCGGCCGGGGTGAAATCGCCGGCGCTGTGGGGCACGAAGGCCCGGCTCGAAGAGATGTTCGGCGGCCAAGCCTCGGAGATCGTCGCCGAGCCGCGAATGTTCGTGTTCCGCTACCGTTCGCCCGAGCACTGGCTCGACGTTTTCAAGTCGTTCTATGGGCCCATGCTGAAGGCATTCGCCGCGCTCGACGACAACGGCCAGGCGGCACTGCGCCGCGATCTCCTGGGCCTCGTCGGTGAGTTCAACCACGCCGCTGACGGCACGGTGGTCGTGCACAGCGAATATCTGGAAGCGGTGATTACGAAGCGCTAAGCGCGGAAAAGATTTGATCGGGCCGGAGCACATCCGGCCTGATCACGCGACTAGGATGGCGCGGCTGCGCCGACCGTATCGGCCGAGACGGCTTCCCGGCTGCCGAGCGGCTTGGGCTTGCCCGTCGTCGTATCCCGCAAGGTCTGCCGCTCGATCTCCGAGTTCAGCTCGGCCCCGAACATGATGACGATGGCGGACATCCACATCCACATCATCAACCCGATCGCGGCTCCCAGCGAGCCGTAGGTGGCGTTGTAATTGGCGAATTCCGAGAGATACCAGGAGAGCAGCGCCGAGCCGGCGATCCACAGGACGGATGCCGTCACCGCGCCGATGCTGAGCCATTCCCAGCGCGCGGCGTCGCGGCTGGGCGCGAAGCGGTAGAGGATGGCAAGCGCCACCAGCAGGATGACGAACAGCAGCGGCCATCGCGCCATCGCGACGATCAGCTTGCTCTCCGGAGCGAGGCCGAGATGGTTCAGCGCGAGCGGGAAGGCGACCACGGCGCCGACCATCAGCAGGAGCGCGGCAATGCTGCCGACCGTGAAAGCCAGCGACACCAGATTGAGCCGGATGAAGCTGCGCTTCTCGCGTTCCTCATAGGCGACGTTGAGCGCGTCGATGATGGATTTGACGCCGGCATTGGCGCTCCAGATCGCGAGCACGAGGCCGAACAGGAAGGTGGCGCCAAGCGCCGTGTTACCCTTCGATACCACCCGTCCGATCTGGTCTTCGATGATCTGGAATGTGCCTTCGGGCAACATCATCGCGAGGGTCTGGAGGTTGGCGCTGATCGTCGAGGGGTTGGCGAACAGCCCATAGAAGGAGACGAATGCGGTAACGGCGGGAAAAATGGCAAGCAGTCCGAAGAAGACCACGCCGCCTGCGGTTGCGAGCAAGCGATCCTCGTCGATGCGTTGGTAGGTGCGCCAGAGGATGTCCTTCCAGCCGGCAACGGGGATCCCAAACGGGCTTTCGGACCGGCGGCCATGGCCGCCCTGCAAAGCGGCGCGAGCGGGATGGGTTTCGGGTGAGTTGCCTTCTGCATTGCGGCGGTCATCGAGATCTGCGGATCGCGGCGAGACGTAGCCCTGAAAGTACCGTTCCGCCGTCAGCACCAATACCGTCGTGGCGGCGACAAGCAGCCAGTCGTCGAGCTGCTGGGAGCGCCGCGGCAGCATCATGCGTCCAATCGATGGCTGCGGCGCCTCCGGCGCGCCGCGGTCACCAACAGCCCGATGGCTGCGAGCATCAGGCCGAGCTGCACCGGGCGGTTGCCGCGGGCTGGCGAACCGCCGTTGCGATGGCCCTTTTCGCCCGGCGCGAGTGGCACCAGTGGGATCGTGGTCGCGACCTCCTTCATGGCCTCCTTGACCGTTCCGCGCGGAATCCGGGGCGTGGCAATCGCAACCCGCAGCCGGCTTGCAAGCGGCACCACCGTTTTGGGCCGGCGCTTGACCTGGGCCATTGCGACGCCGGCACAGACCGCCGCCAGCACCAGGAGCACGACGCCGACGGCGCCGAAGGCCCAGAACATTCCGAATGTAAGCTCGACCCAGCGGAACAGCGCCATCAGCCCGACGAAGAAGGCGGCGATGACGAACAGGCCAGCGACGGCGAAGAGGCCGGCGGCGACCGCATAGGACGTCGCCTTGCCGGTGGCCTGACTGGTTCGGTCGCGTAAATACGACCGGGTGGCGCGCTTGAGGTGGTTGAGCTTGAGCGCCATTCCGGCGCGCAGCAATTCGCCCGATGGCGCAAGCATGCGAAACATCCTCCAGCGGCCGCGGCTGATAGCTTTGTTGGTGGATGAACGTGGAGGCGTTTGACTTGTTCCGGCAACCGCTCGCGTCAGCCGAGATCGGCGGCCGCGATCCAGAACACCTCGCCCTCGGAGTCTTCGGTGTCGAGCCAGAGCAGCGGCAGTTCGGGGAACGCCTCATCGATCCGCTCGCGGCCGCGGCCGATCTCGCATAGCAATCCACCCTCGGGCGTGAGGTAGCGAGGTGCGTCGTGCAGGATGCGGCGCACGACGTCGAGCCCGTCGGCGCCGCCATCGAAGGCGAGCTTCGGCTCGGCGCGGCATTCCGGCGGCAGTGACGCCATCCCTTCTGCGTCGACGTAAGGCGGGTTGGAGATGATCAGGTCGTAGCGCGCGTTGCCGAGCGGCGCGAACAGGTCGCCGCGATGGAGTGTGACGCGGTCTTCGAGACCGTAGTCGGCGACATTGCGCGCGGCAACCTCGATCGCCCCTTTGGAGATGTCGACGGCATCGACTTGCGCATTCGGGAAGTGCTGCGCAGCGAGGATCGCAAGGCAGCCGGAGCCCGTGCAGAGATCGAGCACGCGCTCCACAGCGACCGGGTCGTCGATCAGCGAGCCGACCTCGCCGTCACCGCCGAGATGCGAATCCAGGAGCTCCCCAATGAAGGAGCGCGGCACGATCACGCGCTCGTCGACGTAGAAGGGCAGGCCGCGCATGTAGATCTTGTTGACGAGATAGGCGGCCGGCTTGCGCGTGCTGACGCGCGTGTCGATCAACGCAAGGATGGACTTGCCCTCGGCCGCGGTAACGCGGGCATTGGCGAAGATCTCGAACTGCTCGGGATTGAGGTGCAGTGCCTCGCAAACCAGGAAAGCGGCTTCCGCCACCGGATCCGTCGTGCCATGCGCGAAGGCGAGCTTGGTTTCGACGAAGCGGCTCACCGCATAGCGGACGAAATCGAGCAGCGTCAGGAGCTCGCCGGCGCCGACCTTCGCAAGCTTTGGTGCGGCGCGGCCGCGCGTGGTCTTCTTGGATGCTTTTGCCATCAGGATTTGGTCCAGCGTGCGGCGGCCTGATCGTCGCGGGTATTGGCCTCGACCCAGCCGGTGCCGGTTGCGCTTTCTTCCTTCTTCCAGAACGGCGCGCTGGTTTTCAGGTAATCCATCAAAAACTCGGCCGCCTGGAATGCCGCCTGGCGATGCTGCGAGGCAGTCACCACCAGCACGATGTTTGCGCCGGGCGTGATCCGGCCGACGCGATGGATCACGGTGACGCCGTCGAGCGGCCAGCGCGCAATGGCCTCGTCGACGTGGCGCTTGATCTCCTCTTCCGCCATGCCCGGATAATGTTCCAGCGTCAGCGCCGAAATCTTCGCGCTGTCCTCGTCACCGCGACAGATGCCGGAGAAGCTCACGACCGCACCGATGTCGGTGCGACCGTTCGTCAGCGCGGCGATCTCGCGCGCGACGTCGAAATCGTCTTGCTGGATGCGGATGGTGACGGGGCCGGTCATGCTTGCAGCGTCGAAGGCGTCAAACCTCTCCCATGGGGAGAGGCCGCGAAGGCGCGGGTGATAGGAAGAGGTGAACCGAGTTCGTGCGCGAGCTGTCTCAACGACGCCACCTAGCCGCCGGTCATCGGCGGGAAGAACGCGATCTCGCGGGCGCCGGCGATCACAGCGTTCGGCTTGACGTGGGCGTGGTCGATCGCGGCGCGAATCACTTTCGGCTTCTCGAACGCGTAGGCATAGGCTTCGCTCCGGCCGGAGAGCCAGGCGATCAGCTCCTCGATCGTGCGCACGCTGGGCGGCGGCTCGATCGTCTCCTCCGCCTTGCCGATGCGCTCGCGCACCCAGGCGAAATACTTCACCTTCATCCCTCATCCTCCTTGATGAGGTGATGAATACCGGCACGGAAATAATCGTAACCGGTGTACATGGTGAGCAGCGCCGACGCCCACAGCAGGAGCAGGCCGATCTGGGTCACCACCGGCACCACCTGGTCGCCGGCCTCGCCCGCAAGCAGGAAGCCGATCGCAACGAGCTGAACCGTCGTCTTCCATTTGGCGAGCTTGGTTACGGGCACGCTGACGCGCAGCGCCGCCAGATATTCGCGCAGGCCCGACACCAGGATCTCGCGGCACAGGATCACGATGGCGGCCCACAGCGACCAGCCATGGATGATGCCGTCGGCCGCCAGCATCAGAAGGCACGAGGCGACCAGGAGCTTGTCGGCGATCGGGTCGAGCATCCGGCCGAAGGCTGACTGCTGGTTCCAGATCCGCGCGTAATAGCCGTCGAGGTAATCTGTCACCCCTGCCGCGATGAAGATGGCAACCGCTACCCAGCGCAGCCACAGCGGCCCGTCCATGATCGACTGGGCGTAGATGCAGCCCACCACCACCGGGATCGCGGCGATCCGGGCGTAGGTCAGGATGTTCGGAAGGGACATCGAGCTCTTGGTGGCCCCCCGTGTCGTGGCGATGTTCATTCGTTCTACCAATACCGCTGCCGCATCAAGGTCAATCGTCCCTGCCTCAATGAGGTGCAGAGACGACGACCATATGACTGCTGGTCCCCTTTAGTTCACCCCGGCTGGGGATGGAAATACTCGAAAATCTTGCGGGCGCTTTCCGCGCTCACCCCCGGAACCTTGCCGAGATCGGCGATCGACGCCCGCTCGATCTCCTTCAGGGTTCCGAAATGATGCAGCAAGGCACGTTTGCGTGACGGGCCGATGCCCGGGATCTCCTGCAGACCCGCCTCGCGGATGTCCTTCTTGCGCAGCTTGCGGTGCGAGCCGATCACGAAGCGGTGGGCCTCGTCCCGCAACCTCTGAATGAAATAGAGCACGGGATCGCGCGGCTCGAGCTTGATCGCCTCGCGGTCCGGCATGAACAGAGTCTCGCGGCCGGCATCGCGGTCCGGCCCCTTGGCAACCGACATCAGTGATACCTGGGTGAGCCCGAGGCCCTCGAAGATCTCGCTGACAGCGTTGAGCTGGCCGCGGCCACCGTCGATGATCACGAGGTCGGGCCATTGCGGGAAGTCGTCGTCCTTGACCTTCGCGGTTTCGTCGGGCGGGCTGAGCAGCCGCTTGAAGCGGCGCTGCAGGACTTCCCGCATCATCGCATAGTCGTCGCCGGGGGTGAGCCCTTCCGACTTGATATTGAACTTGCGGTACTGGTTCTTCACGAAGCCGTCGGGCCCCGCGACGATCATGGCGCCGACCGCATTGGTGCCCTGGATATGGCTGTTGTCGTAGACCTCGATGCGTTTGGGCGGATGGGGCAGGGTAAGGGTCGCGGCCATCGCCTCGAGCAGGCGGCCCTGCGTCGCCGTGTCGGCGAGCTTCCGCCCCAGCGCTTCCCGCGCATTGGTCAGCGCGTGGGTGACGAGCTCCTTCTTCTCGCCGCGCTTCGGCATCGAGACTTCGACCTTGTGGCCGGCCTTGATCGATAGCGCGTTGGCAAGCAGCTCGCTTTCCTCGATCTCATGCGAGAGCAGGATGACCTTCGGCGGTGGCTTGTCGTCGTAGAACTGGGCGAGGAACGAGCCCAGCACCTCCTCCGGCGTGAACGTCTTCTCCGCGCGCGGGAAATAGGCCCGGTTGCCCCAGTTCTGCCCGGTGCGGAAGAAGAACACCTCGACGCAGGAGAAACCGCCCTCCTGGTGGATCGCGAACACGTCGGCTTCTTCCACGGTGCGCGGATTGATGCCCTGCTGCGACTGGATCGCCGATAGTGCGGCGAGACGGTCGCGATAGAGTGCGGCACGCTCGAATTCGAGCTCGCCCGAGGCCTTCTCCATCTCGCCCGCAAGCTCCTGCTTCACCGCGTGGCTCTTGCCGGAGAGGAAGTCCGTCGCTTCCCGCACCAGCGTCGCATAGCCCGGGAAGTCGATCTCGCGGGTGCAGGGGCCGGCGCAGCGGCGGATCTGGTGCAACAGGCAGGGCCGGCTGCGGCTTTCGAAAAACGAATCGGTGCAGGAGCGGATCAGGAACGCGCGCTGCAGCGCGGTGATGGTGCGGTTGACGGCGCCGGCCGAGGCGAACGGGCCGAAATAGCGCCCGGGCCGGGTCTGTGCGCCGCGGTGCTTGAGGATCTGCGGCGCCCAATGATCGCCGGTGATCAGGATATAGGGAAACGACTTGTCGTCGCGCAATTGCACGTTGAAGCGCGGCCGGAGCTGCTTGATGAGGTTGGCCTCGAGCAGCAGCGCCTCGGTTTCGGTCGTGGTCGAGACGATCTCGACCGAGACCGTCGCCGCGATCATGCGCAAAATGCGCGCCGGCTGCGGCGCACCGATGCGCGCGTAGTTGGACAGGCGCTTTTTGACGTTCTTGGCCTTGCCGACATAGAGCACGTCGTTGTTCGCATTGAGCATGCGATAGACGCCCGCCGAGGTGGGGGCGAGACGCACCGCGCGCTCGATCGCATCATGTCCGGTCGCAAGCGGTCCTTCGCCGACCGCGCCGGTCTCTTCCAGGATGTCCGGCAGCCGCGCCTCATCCTCGTCGTCGCCGCCGGTCGTCGCGGGATCGACGTCGGGCGCGGCCTGCTCCTGCGGCGGGACGTCGTCCGGCGCTGCGCTGCGCCGCACCTTGCGCGCGCGTGCAGTGTCCGGGGTGTCGGAGGAATCGTGATCCATGATGCGAATTTAGGCGCTGGGAGAGCCGATTTGAAGTTTCACCGGGCCTGGCCGAAGCGGACCGCGAGCGGTGTTCCCGGTAACGCTTCCTTAAGACTGCTAAGCGGGCGGTAACCGCGCTTAACAACCCTTTAACTTAAAACTCTCGATAAATCCTACGCGAAAAGTTCGTGGTTCCGTAACCATGCGGTCTTGCCTTGCGCAGCGGCGCTGGCCGACCGCGATGGCCTTGCGGCAGTTGCGTTGGAGAGTGTGATGAAGAGGCTCGTTATGGGCGCTGCGGCTCTGGTTGCCGCGGGCTGGAGCGCTTCGGCAGAGGCCGCCGATCTCAATTACGGGCAGCGTGCACCCTATACCGTCAACCAGCCGCTCAATGCCTATAGCTGGGCTGGTCCCTATCTCGGCGCCAATCTCGGCTATGAATGGGGCTCGGTGAGCAACAATCCCGCGAAGCCGGCCGGCTTCGTCGGCGGCATCCAGGCCGGCTACAATTTTCAGAACGGCCCGTGGGTGTTCGGCGTGGAAGGTGATATCCAGGCGACCGGTGCCGACGATACGTTCGCGCCATGGAAGTTCTCCAATCCCTGGTTCGGCACCGTACGCGGTCGCGCCGGCTACGCCTTCAACAACATCCTTTTTTACGGCACCGCCGGTCTTGCCTTCGGCGAGTTGCGCGCGGAAACTTTTGGCTGGACGGAATCGCATACCACGGTGGGCTGGACCGCAGGTGTCGGCGCCGAGTTCGGCATCGCGCAGAACTGGAGCGCCAAGATCGAATATCTCTTCCTCGATCTGTCCTCGAGCCAGTTCGCGATCACCGGCGTGTCGAACGGCTATAGCGCCAGCGTGGTGCGCGCGGGCGTGAACTATCACTTCTGATAGCTGAAGAAGAAAATACCGGACCTAAAACTCCCGGCCTCGCGGCTGGGATTTTTTTGCGCCAGGCTTCGCCTAAGAAAGGATCACCAGGTTGACCGCCTTGGGTCCCTTGCCCTTCTTGTCAGGCTCGACTTCGAAAGTGATACGCTGTCCTTCGGTGAGGTCTTTCAGTCCCGCCCGCTCCACCGCCGTGATGTGAACGAAGACGTCGCGACCGCCATCGTCCGGCTTGATGAAGCCGTAACCGCGCTCGCCGTTGAAAAACTTAACTGTGCCCGTCATGGCCATCGGGACTCCTCCCCCGCATTGCTCCTCCGCCGCGATGCAGACACGCATCTCGGCATGACCGGACCTACGCGCCCGGGAGCTGGCCACCCTTGAGCGGGCTTAATGAGTCCGCCTGGATCCTTCTTAGGCCTTCACTCCGCCGCAACCATTCGCGGAAGCGGAACGTAAAGCCAGTCACGGGGCACAGCATAATACGGTTCTTTGCAGATTGACTACCGTTCATGCATAGTTTTCCCAATAGGTGTACTACTTTAGGGCTTCGGCACCTCCAGGCGGAAACGGGCCGCGCCGCCCTGGCCGAGCGGCTTTTCGAGCTCCGGCAGGATGGTCTTGAGCTCGCCCTGCAGCGTAAAGGGTGGGTTGACGATCAAAAGCCCCGTCGTGGCGAGTGGTGCATCGGTACTTTGCGGTGCGACGCTGAATTCGAGCCGCAGGCATTTTCCTTGAGGTTTGGCTGCGACTGCGGCCTGCGCCACCGCTTGTGCGAGCGCGTCGGTGGCGCGCCTGGATTTGGCGGGATACCAGATCACATAGATGCCGGTCGGCCACTTGGCGAACGCTTCCGAGAAGGCCTCTCCGAGCCGCTCGAACTCGTCCTTGGCCTCAAAGGGAGGGTCGATCAGCACCAGACCGCGTCGCTCCTTCGGCGGTACGAAAGCCGGCAGCGCGACCCAGCCGTCGAGATCGACCACGCGCGCCTGCGTGTCGCGGCGCAGCACATCGATCAGCGCCTTGCGCGCCTTCGGCTCGAGCTCGCAGGCGACGAGGCGATCCTGCGGCCGCAAAAGGCCACGCGCGATCAGCGGTGATCCAGGATAGGCCTTCAGTTCGCCGCGCGGATTGAAGGCGCGGACGATGTCGAGATAGGGCTTTGTGAGTGCAGCAACCTCGTTGGACAGGCGTGCCTGCATGACGCGGGCGATGCCGGTCAGCCACTCGCCGCCGCGCTGCGCCTCGTCGCTTTTGAGATCGTAGAGGCCGGCGCCGGCATGGGTGTCGATGACGCGGAACGCGGCCGGCTTGTCCTGAAGGTAAGTCAGGATGCGCGCGAGCACGATGTGCTTGATGACATCGGCAAAGCTGCCGGCGTGGAAGGCGTGGCGATAGTTCATATCGGACAGTTACGACATCGGGCGGTGAAAGTAACTGCCGTCGCTGCGGGAAGGTGCCTCGCCTGATTCCGCAAAACGAGGATGCAGACCTGCGACTTCAGCCGCCGCGGATCGGCGGCATCGTCACCTGGTCGCGGCGGCAGGCGCGGCGGTCGAGCTCTTCGCAGGAGCGAAATTGCAGGTCCTTGTTGAGGCAGATGCGCACCTCTGACAACCGTGTCCGGTTGCACGTCACCGAAACGGACGAGCTGCTCAGCCCGGGATTGGCCTTGATGAAGGCCTCCTCGACGTCGGTGGGCGCCACGGTCTTGGCCTGCGACAGATCGAGATACTCGGCCGGAATCTTGATGACGGCGCGCGCTTTCCGGACGGTCTCGAAGTAGTTGCGGTCCGACAGGCCCGAGCAGGTGCCGTGCTTGTCCCATTCGTTGAAGATCAGCCCTGGCGCCGGCATCAGGTCGAGCATGGAGGAGACGATGCTGCGGTTCAGGCGGGGCGCCGGGCGCTGACAGTATTCCGGAAAGCCATTTTCATATTGCGGCCACAGCCCGTGCACAACGAAGGCGTAGGGCCGCCCGCCGCACTGGATCTGGGAGCGGCCACCGCGCTCGGCCGCTTCCTCGCAGAACGACGGCGACCAGGACAGCGACAGCACGTAGAAATCGAATTCGCCGGGCGCGTTCTGGCGCTTGTCCTGCGCCATTGCGCTGCCTGCGAGCGTAACGAGGCCGGCCGTGAGTACGAGGGAGATCAGGAAACGGGACAGGGAATGCAATCTGGAATAAAACATGGCGACGCCCTTCAACTAGACTGTGCAAGAGAGCCTAGCAGGCAACGAGAACATTTCAAGAACAAAATTGAACGCCGCCCGCTTTGGCGCGACGCTTCACCCGAATCAGGGTTTTGCCGCACGGCAGGAGGGATTGTACGCCCAATTGCGGTCGAGGCCGACCACGCACCATTCGACGCCTTGGCCGAAGCCGGCAAAGCCGCCGTCCTCGAGAATCGAGAAATGCACCTTGCGCACCTTGCCGTCGCTGAGCATGGCATCTCCCGTGCAATAGCGGCGTGGAAGGTTGTCGGACTGCCAAGGCCGGAAGGCGGTCTCGTGGATCCCGGCGAAGCCCGTGATCTTCAACGACGAATTCCAGAACGAGCTTTCTTTTTCCCAGAACTGCGTGGCGATCGTCGGCAGCGCCTTGTCGCAGTCGGCGACCCGGCCGTCATAGCGCGGCCCCTCCAGCCAGAAGTTCAGCTCCAGCGGATTGGCGGCCTTGGCCTCGGTCAGCGACACCGCCCCCAGAATGAGGCCGAATACCGCTGCAAAGCGGAACGATTTCAGAGAGGTGACGAGGTCGCGCATGGGCAATCCAGGAGATATGGCTGCAAGCATCGGACCGTGCCGCGAAGGTGGGGAGAGGTCAAGTGCAGCGCGGCAACACTCGCCAGCGAGTTGCACGCAACGTCGCACCTGGCAGGCCTTCCGTTCTTTTCAGCGCGTCCGCGGCGCCGTAAACTGGCGCAAGCCAAAAGGAGTGACGGGAATGCGAATCATTGCGGCCGCGGGCTTTCTCACCGTTGGAATGCTGGCAAGCGGGTTCGCGCGCGCCGACATCCTGCCGGTACCCCCCTTCAAGGGCAACGACACCGGCGGCATCATCGCCTATTCGATGGCGACCCATGTGGACGCACGTCAGGTCGCGGTCGATCACTGCGCGCGCTATGGCAAGGTGGTGAAATTCCTCGCCGTGCAGGCTTATGAGGGCGGCTACATCTCCTTCTCCTGCCGCTGGGTTCCGTATGGCGCGGCCGAGCAGCCGCTGCGTACGCTGTACTGATCCTTCAGACCGCAAGCTGTGACCGGGAGTTGGGCGCATGACGCGACGGCCTGTTGTTTTCTGCGCTAGCCTCGTCGCGCTCGCGATGTCGGCGACGACGGTTGCGCATGCGGTGGATCTGCCGGTGCGCAAGGCCGGCCTCTGGGAGATGAAGATGCTCCGGTCCGGCGGGCCAATGCCGGAAATGACCATGCAGCATTGCACCGACGAGACTGTCGACAAGGAGATGAGCAACAACGTCTCCCCGATGGCCAAGCAGATCTGCACCAAGCAGGACATCCAGAAGACGGCAACCGGCTATGTCAGCGATTCCGTCTGCAACGTCGCCGGCACCACCACGACCTCCCATGCCGAGATCACCGGCGACTTCAACGCCGCCTACACCGTGAAGAGCACCGCGCACATCCAGGGCGGCGTTGCCGGCGCTGCGGGGCGCGATGCGACCACGACGATCGAGGCCAAATGGCTCGGCCCGTGCAAGGCGGACCAGAAGCCCGGCGACATCGTGATGCCCGGCGGCTTCAAGATGAACGTCAAGGACGCCGCGAAGCTGAAGGATCTGCTGCCGAAGTAGGTTCGAAGCCCGGATGCAGCGAAGCGAAATCCGGGGCCTTCCCATCCGCCGCGCCAGAATCCCGGATTGCGCTTCGCTCCATCCGGGCCGCTTCAGCGCTATACCGGGATCCGCACGCTCGCCCGCAATCCGCCCATCGGGCTGTCGCCGAGCGTGATGTCGCCGCCATGCGAGCGAGCGATGTCGCGTGCGATCGCAAGGCCCAGGCCCGTGCCGCCTTCGTCCTGGTTGCGGGCGTTGTCCAGCCGCAAGAACGGCTTGAACACTTCTTCGCGCAAATGCGTGGGGATGCCGGGCCCGTCGTCGTCGATGGTGACGGTAAGATAGCGGTGATCGCGCTGGCCGGTGATGGCGATCGTCTTGCCGTAGCGTGCCGCGTTGGTGACGAGGTTGGCGAGGCAGCGCTTGAACGAGGCCGGCTTCACCGTCACCACGGGCAGGCCGTTGAACGCGACTGTCGCAGTGTGGCCGTGGCGCTCGGCGTCGCTGCGCAGCTCCTCGAGCGCCTGGGCCATGTCGGTCGGCTGCGACTGCTCGCCGGAATCGCCGCGCGCGAAGGCGAGGTAGTCCTCGAGCATCATCGACATCTCGTCGACGTCCTTGCGCATGCCCTCGATCTCGGGATTGTCGCCGATCAGCGCCAGCTCGAGCTTGAAGCGGGTCAGGATGGTGCGCAGATCGTGGCTGACGCCGGCGAGCATCGCGGTGCGCTGCTCGATCGAGCGCTCGACGCGCGATTTCATTTCTAGAAACGCCATCGCGGCGCGGCGGACTTCGCGCGCGCCACGCGGGCGGAAGTTGGGTGCATCGCGGCCTTTGCCGAAGCTTTCCGCGGCGTCCGCGAGCTTCAGGATCGGCTTGATCTGGTTGCGCAGGAACAAGACTGCGACGATCAGCAGGATCGAGGAAGTGCCGACCATCCAGAACAGGAAGATCTCAGAGTTGGAGGCATAGGCCGCGCTGCGCTGTGCGAACACGCGCATGATGGCGTCATCGAGCTGGATGCGGATCTCAACGACGTTGGAGCGACCGACGGTGTCGATCCAGAATGGGCGTCCGATCTGCCGGCCAAGCTGCACCGAGAGCGTCTGGTCGAGCAGCGAGAAGAACGGCTTCGGTCCGGGCTGCGGCATGTCGCCGGCGGGCAGGAAGTCGACCACCAGGCCAAGGCGCTGCTGCGCGATGCGCTTGATCTGGTCGCGGTCCTTGTCCTGCGGATAGCCCTTGTAGACGTCGATCAGCGCGGCGATGTCCTGCACCACCGCAGCCGACAGGCGCCGCGTCACTGTGTTCCAGTGCCGCTCCATGAACACGAAGGCGACGACCGATTGCAGCACCACCATCGGCACGATCATGATCAGGAGCGCGCGGGCATAGAGGCCGGTCGGCATCCAGCTCTTGAACGCGTTGCCCATCCAGCCATTGGCGGCGGACACGCGGTCTGCGGCGCTCCTCAGCAGCGTCAGGCCGGTATCGATCGTACTCATCGCGTCCGCTTCATCCGCTCTCTACGGCGAGGCCACCAGCCGGTAGCCGATGCCGCGCACCGCCTGGAGAAACAGGGGATTGGCGGGATCGCGCTCGATCTTGCGGCGCAGGCGGTTGATCTGCACGTCGACGGCGCGCTCGTTGACGCTGCCGTTGCCGGTCAGCGCGGCGCGCGGCACCGTCTCGCCCTGGCTGTCGGCGAGGATGCGCAGCATCTCGCGTTCGCGGTCGGTCAGGTGGATGACCTCCTCACCCTGGCGCAATTCGCCGCGATCGAGATGGAAGACGTAAGGACCGAACGCGATCTTCTCGATCGTGGTGACCTGCGGCGGGGCGGTACGCTTGAGAATGTTGTTGATACGCAGCGCAAGCTCGCGCGGCTCGAACGGCTTCGCCACATAGTCGTCGGCGCCGATCTGCAAGCCCTCGATACGGGCTTCCGCCTCGTGACGCGCCGTCAGCATCACGATCGGCACCGAGGAGGACGTCCGAATGAAGCGGGCAAGGTCGAAGCCGGTCTCGCCGGGCATCATGACGTCGAGGATCAACAGATCGAAATGCAGGCCCATGAGCTTGGCGCGGGCATCGCTGGCGCTGGCGGCGGTGGAGACGCGATAGCCTTCGGCGGCGAGAAAGCGCGACAGTAGGTCGCGGATGCGGCGGTCGTCGTCGACGAGGAGGATATGCGGGGCGTCGTCGGCGGGCTCCACCGGCGGACGGGCGAGCGTGGCTGCGAGCGGCACGGTCACTCCTTTGTGGCTTGGTTGACGGTGGCGAAGATCGTCTCGAGCACCTTGTCGGGATCCTCGCGGTCGATCATGGCGCGCAGGAAGCTTTTCACGGTCTCGGCATCCTGCGGGCCGATCTGGGTGAGTGCCCGGTTGATTCGCGTGGTCTGCAGCCCGGCGAGCTTCTGCACCAGCGCCTCGCCCTTTGGTGTCGCATAGAGCAGTCGCTGGCGGCGGTCGTTATCGCCGGTCTTCTGCACGATATAGCCCTCATCGAGCAACTGCTTGAGCACACGCCCGAGCGACTGCTTGGTGATACGCAGGACGTCCAGGAGGTCGGCGACCTTGAGGCCGGGATAGCGGTAGACGAAATGCATGACGCGGTGATGGGCCCGGCCGAAGCCGAACGCCTCCAGCTCCTGGTCGGGATCGCCGACGAAATCACGATAGGCGAAGAACAGCAGCTCGATGATATCCCAGCGCAAATTGCCCACATCGCTTGTCGCCGGCTTGGTCTCGGCGGCATCGGGGGAGGGACTCACGAAATTTATGTCAGGCATATTGACGTATCTTGGGTTCAATGTTACAAAACGATCGACCCGGACGAAATTTTAGATCGGTTCGTTCGGGATGATGGTTGTCCAAAGCGGCCGGGGAAGTGCAGGACAGGCAGCGCCGGCCGGACCAGATCTACCGTGCGATTGTCGAGCATATCGGCAAAACATACTGGACTTCCGCCCTCCGCAAAAGCATGTCCTGTCGCGACATGCTGGCCACGGGAAACCGGCCGTAACAAGGCTGGTCACGGTCGGAGCCAGACCTGGTTAAGTTATCGAGCCCGAAAGAGGCAGGCCGGCGCGCTTCCGCGCGCCGATTGCGACAGCGGGAGGCAAGGGAAAAATGAGTCTGAAATTCGAAATCCAGCCTGCCACCAATCCGACCTCCGAGAAGGAGCGCACGGCAAAGCTTGAAAACCCTGGCTTCGGCCGGGTCTTCACCGACCACATGGCTGTGGTCCGCTACAGCCAGGCCAAGGGCGGTTGGCATGACGCACATGTCGAAGCCCGCACCAATTTCCAGCTCGATCCGGCCGGTGCCGTGCTGCACTACGCCCAGGAGATATTCGAGGGCCTGAAGGCCTACAAGCGCGACGACGGCGGCGTGAACCTGTTCCGTCCCGACGCCAATGCACGGCGCTTCAAGAGTTCCGCCGAGCGCATGGCGATGGCACCGCTGCCTGAGGACGTCTTCATCGAGGCGGTGGAGCAGCTCGTGCGGATCGACCGCGCCTGGATGCCGGGCGGCGAGGGCAGTCTTTACTTGCGGCCCTTCATGATCGCCAACGAGATCTTTCTCGGCGTGAAGCCGTCGGCGGAATACATCTTTGCCGTCATCGCCTCGCCGGTCGGCTCCTATTTCAAGGGCGGCCCTGCGCCCGTCTCGATCTGGGTGTCGGAGAACTACACGCGCGCTGCGGTCGGCGGCACTGGCGCTGTCAAGTGCGGCGGCAATTACGCCGCGAGCCTGCGTGCCCAGGCCGAGGCCATCGAGCATGGCTGCGACCAGGTCGTGTTCCTCGATGCGGTCGAGCGACGCTATGTCGAGGAGCTCGGCGGCATGAACATCTTCTTCGTGTTCGATGACGGGTCGCTGGTCACCCCGCCGCTCGGCACCATCTTGCCGGGCATTACGCGCGACTCCATCATCGCGCTCGCCAGGGACGCCGGAAAGACGGTGCGCGAGGAGCCCTACGCGATCGACCAGTGGCGCAAGGATGCTGCGAGCGGCAAGCTGAAGGAGGCTTTCGCCTGCGGCACGGCGGCCGTCATCTCGCCGATCGGCAAGGTGTGCTCGGCGAGCGGCGACTTCCTCATCAGCGGCGGCGCCGCGGGCCCGGTCGCCATGGGGCTGCGCAAGCAGCTGGTCGACATCCAGTACGGCCGCACCAACGACCCGCACGACTGGATCCGCAAGGTGTTTTGACCTGCGGCGGTCTCAGGCCGCCGCTTCCCTGACGTCTCCCTGATTGAGCACGGCCAGCACGCGTCCTGCCGGGACGCGTGCACGGGCGCGTGTGCGATGAATTCAACACAAGCGGGAGAAAATCATGGGAGTTTCATTCGATGAGATCGACGGCGTCATCTGGTACGACGGCAGGCTGGTGCCGTGGAAGGATGCCAGCGTCCATCTGCTGACACATGGCCTGCATTATGCGAGCTGCGTGTTCGAGGGCGAGCGCGCCTATGGCGGCAGGGTGTTCAGGAGCACCGCTCATTCCGAGCGGCTGAAGGCGTCGGCCAACATCCTCGATTTCGAGATCCCGTTCTCGGTCGCGGAGATCGACGCAGCCAAACAGCTCGTCATCGACACGAACAATCTGCCGGATGCTTATCTCCGTCCGATCGCCTGGCGCGGCTCGGAAATGATGGGCGTCTCCGCACCGAACAACACCATTCACCTCGCAATCGCCGCTTGGCAATGGCCGAGCTATTTTGATCCCGCCGCGAGGCTGAAGGGGATCCGCATCGATCTCGCCGAATACCGAAGGCCCGATCCGCGCACGATTCCGGCACTCGCCAAGGCCAGCGGCCTCTACATGATCTGCACCATCTCCAGGCACAAGGCCGAGCGCAAAGGCTATGCGGACGCGATGATGCTGGATTGGGAAGGCCGCGTCGCCGAATGCACCGGCGCCAACATCTTCTTCGTCCAGGACGGCAAGCTCCACACGCCGATCGCCGATTGCTTCCTCGCCGGCATCACCCGCGCCACCGTCATCGATCTCGCTGGGCGACGCGGCATCGAGGTGATCGAGCGGCGGATCATGCCGGAGGAACTCGACGGTTTTGCCGAATGCTTCATCACCGGCACCGCCGCCGAGGTGACACCGGTCTCCGAGATCGCGGAGTGGAAGTTTACGCCCGGCGCAATCTCCGAGCAGTTGATGCGGGACTATGCGGCCGAGGTGCAGCCCAAGGACAAGCGGGAAGCGGCGTAAGGGTTTCTGCGCCAGCCGCATTCTCCGTCATGCCCGGGCTTGTCCCGGGCATTCACGTCTAAGGTGCAGCATTGCGGCGGCGCGTGGATGGCCGGCACAAGCCCGGCCATGACAAGTTCGGCGGATACGCCAGTTGCCGCATCGCGCGTCGGCTGGTAAACGCCGCGCATGGCCGAAAAATCCAAAAAACCCCAGAAACTGAAGGCGCGCCTGCCGCGCGGGCTGGAGGATCGCGATCCCGCCGCGATCAAGGCCACGCGCCAGATGGTCGAGAAGATCCGCGCGGTCTACGAGCTCTATGGCTTCGAGCCGGTGGAGACGCCGGCGATGGAATATACCGACGCGCTCGGAAAATTCCTGCCCGACCAGGACCGCCCGAACGAGGGCGTGTTCTCGTTCCAGGACGACGACGAGCAGTGGATCTCCCTGCGCTACGACCTGACCGCACCGCTCGCGCGTTACGTCGCCGAGAATTTCGACACGCTGCCAAAACCCTATCGCAGCTACCGCGCCGGCTACGTCTTCCGCAACGAGAAGCCCGGCCCTGGCCGCTTCCGCCAGTTCATGCAGTTCGACGCCGACACGGTCGGCTCGGCGACGCCAGCGGCGGACGCCGAGATCTGCATGATGGCCGCGGACACGATGGAAGCGCTCGGCATTGCGCGCGGCTCCTACGTCGTGAAGGTGAACAACCGGAAAGTTCTCGATGGTGTGCGCGATGCTCTCGGCATCGCCGACGACGTCCAGTGGCTCACGGTCATGCGCGCGATCGACAAGCTCGACAGGCTTGGTCTTGCTGGTGTGCGACAACTCCTCGGCGAGGGGCGCAAGGATGAGTCCGGCGACTTCACCAAGGGCGCAGGACTGAAAGAGGACGACATCGCGCTCGTCATCTCCGCAATCGAGCAGAATAACGCGCCGCTTGATTCGCGACTGGCGGCCAGTGCCATCGGGCAGCAGGGACGCGACGAACTCGACCAGATCGGCAAGCTCGTCGCAGCGGCCGGCTACGGCGAAGATCGCATCAAGATCGATCCCTCCGTCGTGCGCGGCCTCGAATACTACACTGGCCCCGTCTACGAGGTCGAACTCCTGCTCGACACCAAGGACGAGAAGGGCCGCCCGGTTCGCTTCGGCTCGGTCGGTGGCGGCGGACGCTATGACGGTCTCGTCTCGCGCTTTCGTGGCGAGCCGGTGCCGGCGACAGGTTTTTCGATCGGCGTGTCGCGGCTTCAGGCCGCGCTGGCGCTGCTCGGCAAGCTCGACACGCGGCCCGAATTCGGCCCCGTCGTCGTCACCGTGTTCGATCGCGACCGCGTCGCCGACTATCAGAAAATGGTCAGCGCCTTGCGCACCGCGGACATCCGCGCCGAGCTCTATCTCGGCAATCCGAAGAACATGGGCAACCAGCTCAAATATGCCGACCGTCGCAATTCGCCTTGCGTGATCATCCAGGGCTCGGATGAGAAGGCGCGTGGCGAGGTGCAAATCAAGGATCTGATCGAAGGCGCCAAGGCCGCGGCCGCGATCGCCTCCAACCAGGAATGGCGCGAAACGCGCCCGGCGCAGTTCTCGTGCAGCGAGGCTGACCTCGCCGCGAAGGTGCGCGAGGTGCTGGCGCGCCATGACGTGAGCTGGGGTTAGCTATTCGCGATAGCCGTCATGCCCGGGCTTGTCCCGGGCATCTGCGTCCTGTTTGATGCGCACGACCATGAATGACCGGGATGTGCCCGGTCATAGCGAAAGCTGCAGGGAGAAGACGATGCCTGAGATCACCGTCAGCATGGCCGAAGGCCGCACCGACGAACAAAAGGCCGGCATGATGCGCGACATCACGCAGGCGCTGGTGAAGAATCTCGGCGTCGATGCGGAAGCTGTCGTCATCCAGATCAACGAGGCGCCGCTTCGCCACAAGATGAAGGGCGGCAAGACCTTCGTGGAGCGCGCGGCCGCGGCGAAGAAATAGTCGCAGCCGTAGCAGCAATCACAACCGTCGTCCCGGCGAAAGCCAGGACCCATAACCACCGAGAGTGGTTGTGGGCGCAAGCTGTGAATTGCCAGCCTTCGCAAGACTCGATCCTGTGATTATGGGTCCCGGATCTGCGCTTCGCTTGTCCGGGACGACAGCGAAGCAGGTTGATCCATGGACGCACGCGACTTCATCAAGATCGGCATGAGCGCGGAGCGCACGCTGGTGGTGCCCGCGGAGCGCACGGTCGGGCATTTCGTGCCCGGCATGCCGATGGTCTATGCGACGCCAATGATGATCCTGGAGATGGAGATGACCGCGGGCGATGCCATCCGCGACGCGCTTCAGCCGGGCTGGGTCACAGTCGGCACGGAGGTCGACATCCGTCATCTCGCGGCTAGCCTCGTCGGCGCGACGGTGCGGACCACCGCGAAGGTGATCACGGTCGAGCGCCGGGTGATCCGCTTCGAGGTCCAGGCGTTCGAGGGTGCGCGCAAGCTCGGCGAAGGCCGCCACGCCCGCGGCCTCGTCAATGTCGAGACGTTCAACAAGCGGTTGGGCGGGTAGGTGCAGGCTTTTGGATCCGCTTGCTCTGACCTTATCCTGAGGAGCTTGCGGAGCAAGCGTCTCGAAGGATGGCCGCGGGCATGACCGGGGCCTTCATGGTTCGAGACGGCGCTTCGCGCCTCCTCACCATGAGGGACAGGCTATTTCGCCAGTTCCTTCGATCGCTTCGTCGCCGCGGCTATCGCGCGGATCATCAGCTCGCGCAGGCCGGGCGCGCCCATCAGCACTTCGAGTGCCGCGGCGGTGGTGCCGCCGGGCGAGGTGACGTTCTGACGTAGCGTGCTCGAGGCAAGCTCCGAGCGGTGCAACAGCTCGCCCGCGCCTGCGACGGTCTCGCGCGCGAGTTTGGTTGCGAGCGCTTCCGGCAGGCCTGCCTCCACGCCGGCGCGCGCGAGCTCTTCGGCGAGCAGGAAGACGTAAGCAGGGCCGGAGCCGGAGACGGCCGTGACCGCGTCCATCAAGCCTTCGTCCTCGACCCATTCGACCGACCCGGTGGCACGGAGCAGCGCGTCGGCCACCGCACGCTGCTTGTCGCTGACATTGTTCGCGGCCACGGCGACCGTGATGCCGCGGCCGATCGCGGCCGGCGTGTTCGGCATCGCGCGCACGACGGCACCGCCGCAGACCTCTTGCAGCGAGGCGATCGTGGTTCCCGCCATGATCGAGACCACCGAGGTGCGCAAAGAAACATATGGCCTCAGCTTCGCGCCGGCCTCGCGGAAGGATTGCGGCTTCACGGCGACGACGAGCGTCTCGACGCTGCCGGCGGCCTTCGCATCCGGATTGAGCGCGACGCCTTTCGCGGCAAGCGCGCTGATCTCCGGCGACAGGTGCGGCTCGATCACCGCGACGTGGCCAGGATCGAGGCCTTGCGCCAGCCAGCCGGTCAGCATCGCGCCGCCCATCTTGCCCGCGCCGGCGAGGAGAATGGTGCCGGTGATGTCCTTCAAGGTGCTGTCATTCGCCATCGCTGCCCGCTACCCACTCGATGTCGTCCTGGCGAAAGCCAGGACCCCCGCGCGAGCGCCTGCGCTCGTCGCGTAACCACAAGAGGTTCTAGTGGATGGAGGTGTCGGCAACAAGCGGCGTGCCACGAGCGAAATCACGCGGTATGGGTCCCGGATCCGCGCTTCGCTTGTCCGGGACGACGATGAGGAGGGAGCCGCGGCTCCCTCACCGCATCGGAGAGGAAGTTACGCCTCGCCCGCCGTGTCGAACATCGCGGCGTCCATCGCCTCCGTGGTCGATTTGCCCGCCCACACCACGAACTGGAACGCAGGGAAATAACGCTCGCAGCCGTGGATGGCGCCGGCGAGCATGGCCTCGCATTGCGCGGTCGATGCGGTCAGCCCGCCCGGCAACATCAGCGCCTGGCGGTGCATGATCATGCCGGTGTGGGTCCACAGATCGAAGTGTCCGACCCACAATTGCTCGTTGATGGCGGCGACCAGCCGCTGCACCTCGGAGCGGCGCGCAACCGGAATCTTCATGTCGAACGCGCAGGCCAGATGCAGCGCCTCGATCTCGCCCATCCAGGTGAAGGAGAGCTGATAGTCGGTCCACTGTCCCTTCGAGACGATGGTGATCTCGTCGTCGCCGGAACGTTCGAACGCCCAGTTGTTGCTTGCGGCGATGTCCTCCACCACCGAGAGCGGGTGGCTGCGGGAATCGATATTACTTTCGAGCAGGGACATGCCGTCTCGACCTCTTGCCTTATTGTTATCTTGATACGCACGCGGTTGGTCCGGCGCGCGCTCCCTTAACGTCGCTAACGGCGATCCCCTCGGATCGCGCGGGCCTGTCGGGGATCAACTGATGTGATTTGCGGAATCTGCGCAACTCCGTCGCGAGTCCGTCCACAAGGTCCAACAGGCTCGTCCACAGCTCATCTCGGTCACAATTATTAATTTGAGAACAAATCGGAATCGGATGGAGCCACTGGCGCGGCAATCGTTAATGCGGTCCCAAAATTCCGTTTCATGGGATGCCGGACCGCCCCGGCGGCATGGGACTATGCCTTTTCCCCATAGGGAACGCGCTTGCCGCAGCCGCCCGCCGGCGTCATATTTCATTCAGGTCGTTCATTCCGAACGGCCGATGTTCTCAGGGCGGGGTGAAAGTCCCCACCGGCGGTAAGGGCCGAAAGGCCCAAGCCCGCGAGCGCCTTCCTCCGCAAAGGGGAAGGGTCAGCAGATTCGGTGCAACTCCGAAGCCGACGGTTAAAGTCCGGATGAAAGAGAACGGTCGGTGGCGGTCCGCATCGCGAGGATGCGGCCGCTTGTCGTTCCGTATGCCCTGATTCTGGTCCTTAAGAAGGAAAGCCATGAATCAGATGTTGCAAGACCCGCAAGTCGAAGCATCCCAGCTTCAACCCTCCCAAGAAACCCAGCCTCCACCGGTTCCACCCGAGCCGCCGACGCACGAGCATCCCCGCTTCGCAAAGCCGCAGCGGGTCGCCTTCGTCGAGGCCTGCTGGCATCACGATGTCGTGCAGGAGGCGCGCTTTGCTTTCCTGAAGGAGGCCGAGGCGCGGCATCTCACCTATGTCGACGTGTTTCAGGTGCCGGGCTCGTTCGAGATCCCGCTGCACGCGCAGATCCTCGCCAAGACGCGGCGCTACACCGCGATCGTCGCGGCCGGCCTCGTCGTCGATGGCGGCATCTACCGCCACGAGTTCGTCGCCGACACCGTGATCAAGGCGTTGATGGACGTGCAGCTGCGCACGGAGGTGCCGGTGTTCTCCGCGGTGCTGACGCCGCAACAATTCCACGAGACCGAGGTGCACTACGACTTTTTCCGCAAGCACTTTGCGATCAAGGGAGTGGAGGTTGCCGAGGCCTGCGCCAACACGCTGCACGGTCTGGAGCGGCTGCGCGGCCAGGTCGCGGCGGGGATCGTATAACCTTCGTCTCACGGGCCGCCGATTGTCATTCCCGCCGCCGCGTTGATAAACTCGGCGGCGGGAGGAGGCGGTCCGTGGAGACGGACCGGCCGGCAAGATCATGTTCGAAGGACACGATCCCTATCTGGTCGCGCTCTCGGTAGCGATCGCGAGCCTGGGCGGCTATACCGGCTTTGCGCTTGCGGCGCGCATCCGCAACACCCCGGGCGTCAGCAACCGCGTGCTGCTCGCGGGTGCGGCGACATTTCTGGCCGTCGGCATCTGGACCATGCACTTCGTCGGCATGCTGGCAGCGCCGCTGCCGCCGGACACCGTCTATCTCGTGCTGCCCACCATCATCTCGTTCCTGATCTGCGCGCTGGTGGTCGGCATCTCGCTGTTCTTCGTGTCGATCGGCGAGCCATCGCTGAAGCGGGTGGTGTCCTCGGCCGTGCTGCTCGGCGTCGGCATCAGCAGCATGCATTATGTCGGCATCCATGGGCTTTCCGGGCCGTTCACCATCGCGCATGACGAACCAATCGTGCTGCTCTCGGTCGTGGTTGCGATCGGCACCGCCTATGGCGGCTTGCGCGCCTTCCTCGCGCAGCAGGAGGGCTTTCGCCTGATCGTGAGCGCGATCGCCTTCGGCGTCGCGGTGTCCGGGATGCATTACACCGCGATGCACGGCATGCATTTCATGCCGCTCACCGGTGAAGCGCATCAGCATCTCGGCGGCAGCCTTGCGGCATCGCAACAAATTCTCTCCATCGTGGTGGCCGTGCTGTGCTTCGTGATCGCGGCCGGCTTCCTGCTTTCGCTGGTGCCGGATCCGCGCCGGCAGACCCTGGTGCCGGCGATGGCCGGCGATCCCGTTGCGCCGGCAGTCGCGTTCGCGGCCGAGCCGGCTTCTGTTGCCGCGCCACTGCGGCCGGTGTCGGCGCCGCTCGGTGGCCTCGGCCAGCCGCCGCGCGCGGCACCCGTCCCGCGGCTGCCCGTCGAAGGCGCCGACGGCACGCATTTCATCGATACCGCCGATGTCCGCAGTGTCCGCGCCGACGCACACTATACGCGGGTGCATGATGGCACCCGCGAGCGGATGTGCCCGTGGTCGATCTCGGAGGCCGAGGCGCAGCTCGATCCGAGCCTGTTTCTCAGGGTGCACCGCAGCCACATCGTCTGCATCCCCCACGTCGCCCTCGTCCGCAGGGAGGGCGATGGTGCCGTGCTTGAGCTCGACGGCCCGTCCCCGCACCGCGTGCCGGTGAGCCGCGCCAAGATCGCCGAGGTGAAGGCGAGGTTGGGGCTGGCGACGCGGCGAAACGCGTAGCGCTGTCTCACTCCCTCTCCCCGTTGTTGCGTGCAGGGTGAAGAGGGTCGCGCAAGCTGACGCAATTCGTGCGTTCCAGTCCGCATTTCGTGCGAAAATCCACTCTTTGTGCCCCAACCATTGCGGCTCGCTCCGCCCAGGGAGACGGTCCCGCCCAACGTCCGCGCCACCGCGCGCAAGGACGATTGGGAGGAGACGATGATCCCCGGCGCATTCAGCTATCACCGGCCGGCAAGTGTTGCCGACGCCGTCAAACTGTTGTCCGACCTCGGCGAGGACGCGCGGCCGCTGGCCGGCGGGCACAGCCTGGTGCCGATGATGAAGCTTCGGCTGGCGAGCCCCACTCATCTGGTCGACCTCCACGGCATCGCCGGTCTCAAGGGCATCCGCCGCGACGGCAATAACCTCGTCATCGGCGCGATGACCACCCAGCATGATCTGCTCGCCTCCGAGGATGTCGCAAGATCAGTGCCGATCCTCCATGAGGCCGCGCTCTTGATCGCCGATCCGCAGGTGCGCTACCGCGGCACGATCGGCGGCAATGTCGCCAATGGCGATCCCGGCAACGACATGCCGGCGCTGATGCTGACGCTGGGCGCGACCTATCGCCTCGAAGGCGCGCATGGCGCCCGCGAGGTGAAGGCGACCGATTTCTACCAGGGCGCCTATTTCACCGCGCTCGAGCCCGGCGAGATCCTCACCGCGGTATCGGTCCCCGTGCTGGCGGACGGCCATGGCTATGGCTATGAAAAGCTCAAGCGCAAGGTCGGCGATTACGCGACCGCCGCCGCAGCCGCCGTGCTGACCATGGCGGGCGGCAAGGTCGCGACCTGCGCGATCGGCCTCACCAATGTCCACGAGACGCCGTTGCTCGCGGCTGACGCCGCGAAAGCCGTGATCGGCACGAGCCTCGATGCGGCTGCGCTGAGAAACGCTGCCGCTGCGGCGCAAGCGATCATGTCGCCGGCGGCGGACGCCCGCGGACCTGTCGAATATCGCAAGCATGTCGGCGGCATCATGGTGGCGCGGGCGCTGCAACGCGCCGCAAGCCGCGCGCGCTAGGGGAGGGACGAATGGCAAAAACGCATGTGACCATGAAGGTGAATGGCGCTGAGGTCGAAGGCCTCGTCGAGCCGCGAACGCTGCTGGTGCATTTCATCCGCGAGAATCTGGCGATGACCGGCACCCATATCGGTTGCGAGACCACCCATTGCGGCGCCTGCACCGTCGATATCGACGGCATGTCGGTGAAGTCCTGCACCATGTTCGCGGTCCAGGCCGATGGCAGCGACATCACGACCGTCGAGGGCATGGCCAATGCCGATGGCTCGCTGTCGGCCTTGCAGGAAGGTTTCCGCATGATGCACGGCCTGCAATGCGGCTTCTGCACGCCCGGCATGATCATGCGGGCGCACCGCTTGCTGAAGGAGAATCCCTCGCCATCCGAAGAGGAAATCCGGATGGGCATTTCCGGCAACATCTGCCGCTGCACCGGCTACCAGAACATCGTCAGGGCGATCCAATACGCCGCTGCCAAGCTCAACGGCATCGAATTCAAGGAGGCCGCGGAATGAACGACTTAACTCCCACGCGGGAACAACGCACGGCCGCACTCGAAGGCATGGGCTGCAAGCGCAAGCGCGTCGAGGACATCCGCTTCACCCAAGGTAAGGGCAATTACGTCGACGACGTCAAGCTGCCGGGCATGCTGCATGGCGACTTCGTTCGCTCGCCGCATGCGCATGCGCGCGTCAAGAAAATCGACGACAGCGAGGCGCTGAAAGTCCCCGGCGTGCTCGCGGTGATCACCGCCGAAACGCTGAAGACGGTGAACCTCGCCTGGATGCCGACGCTTGCCGGCGACGTGCAGATGGTGCTGGCCGACGGCAAGGTGCTGTTCCAGAACCAGGAGGTCGCCTTCGTGGTTGCGACCGACCGTTATGCCGCCGACGACGGCGTCAACAAGGTCGTCGTCGAATACGAGCCGTTGCCGCCGTTGGTCGATCCCTTCAAGTCGATGGCGCCTGATGCGCCGGTGCTGCGCGAGGATCTCGCCGGCAAGACCACGGGCGCGCACGGCCCGCGCAAGCACCACAACCACATCTTCGAATGGACGGTCGGAGACAAGGATCTGACTGACGCGGCCTTCAGGAAGGCCGAGGTGACGATCAAGGAGATGATCTCCTATCACCGCACCCACCCGTCGCCTCTCGAGACCTGCCAGTGTGTCTGCTCATTTGACAAGATCAAGGGCGAGCTGACGATCTGGGGCACCTTCCAGGCCCCGCACGTGATCCGCACGGTGGTGTCGCTGATCGCGAAATTGCCGGAGCAGAAGATCCATGTGATCTCGCCCGATATCGGCGGTGGCTTCGGCAACAAGGTCGGCGCCTATCCCGGCTACATCTGCGCAGCCGTCGCCTCCATCGTCACCGGCAAGCCGGTGAAATGGGTCGAGGATCGCATCGAAAACCTGACTGCGACCTCGTTCGCACGCGACTATCATATGACCACCGAAATCGCCGCGAACAAGGATGGCAAGGTCACCGGTCTTCGCGTCCACGTGCTCGCCGATCACGGCGCGTTCGACGCCTGCGCCGACCCGTCGAAATGGCCGGCCGGCTTCTTCAACATCGTCACCGGCTCCTACGACTTCCCGACGGCGCATCTCGCCGTCGACGGCGTCTACACCAACAAGGCGCCGGGCGGCGTCGCCTATCGCTGCTCGTTCCGCGTCACGGAGGCGGCTTACTGCATCGAGCGCGCCATGGATATCCTGGCGCAGAAGCTCGGCATGGATCCGGCCGAGCTGCGGCTGAAGAACTTTATCAAGCCGGAGCAGTTTCCCTATCACTCGGCGCTGGGCTGGGAATACGATTCCGGCGACTACCACACCGCCATGCGCAAGATGATGGAGACGACCGACTACGTTGCGCTCCGCAAGGAGCAGGCGGACAAGCGCGCAGCCTTCAAGCGCGGCGAGACCCGCGAGATCATGGGCTTGGGGGTCTCCTTCTTCACCGAGATCGTCGGTGCCGGTCCGTCGAAGAATTGCGACATCCTCGGCATCGCCATGTTCGACTCCTGCGAGATCCGCATGCATCCGACCGGTGCGGGCATCGCGCGCATGGGCACGAAGAGCCAGGGCCAGGGCCACGAGACCACCTGGGCGCAGATTATCGCGACCGAGATCGGCATTCCCGCCGACAACATTCAGGTCGAGGAGGGCAACACCGACACCGCGCCTTACGGGCTCGGCACTTACGGCTCGCGCTCGACGCCGGTCGCGGGCGCCGCGATCGCGATGGCTGCGCGAAAAATCAAGGCCAAGGCGCAGATGATCGCAGCCTATAAGCTCGAGGTCCATGAGGACGACCTCGAATGGGACATCGACGGTTTCCGCGTGAAGGGCCTGCCGGAAAGGTTCATGTCGATGAAAGACATTTGTTGGGCGGCGTACAACTCCGTGCCGCCGGGTATGGAACCGGGGCTCGAGGCGGTCAGCTACTACGACCCGCCCAACATGACCTATCCGTTCGGCGCCTATCTCTGCGTGATGGACATCGACGTCGATACCGGCGTGTACAAGATTCGGCGCTTCTATGCGCTCGACGATTGCGGCACCCGCATCAACCCGATGATCATCGAGGGCCAGGTGCATGGCGGCCTCACCGAGGCCTTCGCGATCGCGATGGGCCAGGAGATCCGCTATGACGACACCGGCAATGTCGTTACCGGCTCGTTCATGGACTTTTTCATGCCGACCGCGGTCGAGACCCCACATTGGGAGACCGACTTCACCGTTACCCCGTCGCCGCATCACCCCATAGGCGCCAAGGGCGTCGGCGAGAGCCCGAATGTCGGCGGCGTGCCGGCCTTCTCCAATGCCGTCAATGATGCGTTCTCGTTTCTGGGGTCAACGCACATCCAGATGCCGCACGACTACTGGCGCAACTGGAAGGCGGCGAAGCAGCTCGGGGCGGTCGCGTAGCGATGAAAGGCCGTGACGAGATCGCGCAAGCGCTGGCCGCGTCGGGCTACATCGCCGACGCGGAGCTCGCGACTGCGATCTCGTTGATGCAATTGTTGCGGCGTCCGCTGCTGCTGGAAGGCGAGGCGGGCGTCGGCAAGACGGAGGTGGCGAAGGCGCTCGCCAAGGTGCATGCGACGGAGCTGATCCGTCTGCAATGCTATGAGGGTCTCGATCAGTCCTCCGCGCTCTACGAATGGAACTACCAGCGCCAATTGCTGGCAATCCAGGCGCATCGCGGCACCGACAGCATCGAGGACCAGATCTTCTCGGAAAAATACCTGCTGGAACGCCCGCTGCTCGGCGCGATCCGCCGCGCGCAGGCGCCGGTGCTGCTGATCGACGAGATCGACCGCGCCGACGACGAGTTCGAGGCATTTTTGCTGGAGCTGTTGTCCGACTTCCAGGTTTCGATCCCCGAGCTTGGCACGATTCCGGCGATCACCATCCCGCAGGTAGTGCTGACCTCGAACGGCACCCGCGAGCTCTCCGATGCGCTGCGCCGGCGCTGCCTCTATCACTATGTCGACTATCCCGACGTAGATCGTGAGACCCGCATCATCCTGGCGCGGATCGCGGGCGCAAGCCCGTCCCTGTCGCTCCAGATCGCGCGCATGGTCGAGGGCGTCCGCAAGGAAGAATTGCGGAAAGTACCTGGTGTTGCCGAGACGCTGGACTGGGCGGCCGCGCTCGTCGGCCTCGACATAAGTGATCTCCACGATGCGCCCGGAACCGTGCACGAAACGTTGATCTGCCTGTTGAAGACACATGAGGACCGCGCGCGTGTCACGCGCGAGGTGACGGAGCGCCTGCTCGGGAGGGTCGCATGAGCTGCTGCGGCGCAAGCCCGGAGTTCGATGATCTCAACGAGGTCTCCCGACTTATCTCCGCAAGGCTGGCGGCTTTCCTGCGCACCTTGCGTGACGCCGGCTTTCGGGTCGGGCTTGCGGAAGGGCAGGATGCCGCGGCGCTGATGTCGGCGGGCTATGCTGCGCGTCCGCGCCTCTTGCGCTCCGCGTTCAAACATCTGTTTTCGGCGCGGAAGTCAGACTGGGACAAGTTTGACGGCCTGTTCGACGCATTCTGGCTTGGCAAGCGCGTGCGTTCGCGCTCGCGGACGGTTGGCTCGGCGCAGGGCGCGAGCAGCCCGTCAATCAAGAACTTGCAGGATAGGGCGATGGAACAGCGCGACGATCGCCCGCTGACCGATCAGATTCCGTCATCCGACGATGCGCCGGATGGGCGCGGCCGCGAGGGGCGGATGGAAGGCGCCTCACGCGCGGAGAGCCTTGCCGAAGTCGACTTCCGCAAACTCAGAGACCCCGACCAGATCGCGCAGGCACATGAGGCCGCGGCGCAGCTCGCAAAAGTGATGCGCACGCGGCTAACGCGGCGCGATCTCGCGCGGCGGCGCGGCTACCGACTCGACCTTCGTCGCACCATCCACCGCAATATCAGCCATGGCGGCGTGCCGATCAGCCTGGTGAGGAGGCAGCGCAAGGACAAGCCGCTGCGGCTTGTTGTTCTACTCGATACGTCTGGCTCGATGAGCGCCTACACATCCGTGTTCCTGCGCTTCATCCACGGCGTGCTCGACGAATTCCACGAGGCCGAGGCGTTTTTGTTCCACACGCGCCTCGCCTACGTCTCCGACGCGCTGAAGGAGAAGGATGCGGGCCGCGCGCTCGACCGCCTCTCGATCATGGCGCAGGGCGCGGGCGGCGGCACGAAGATCGGCGAGAGCCTGCAAAGCTTCAACCGCTGGCACGCGCAGCGCGTGATCCATTCGCGCAGTTGCGTGATGATTGTGTCCGACGGCTACGAGACCGGCGATGCCGTATTGCTCGGACGGGAAATGGCCGCGTTGTCGCGGCGATGCCGGCGCATCGTCTGGCTCAATCCGATGATGGCGTGGGAGGGCTATGCGCCGGAGGCGAGGGGCATCAAGGCCGCGCTGCCCTATGTCGATCTCTACGCGCCCGCCAACACGCTGCAAAGCCTGCGCGCGCTCGAACCCTACCTGGCGAAGCTCTGACGGAGGCGACCAAATGATCAGCAACGCGACAGCGAATGTCGAAGTGCTGGATCTCGTCGCGCAGATGAAAGCCGCCGAGCATGCCTTCGTGCTTGCGACTGTGGTGCGCACCGTGTCTGTCACGGCAGCCAAAGCCGGCGCGAAGGCGATCATTGCGGCCGATGGCCGTATCGTCGCGGGCTGGATCGGCGGTGGCTGCGCCCGGGGCGCGGTGCTGAAAGCAGCGCGCGAGGCACTCGCCGACGGCGTGCCGCGCATGGTCTCGGTGCTGCCGGAGAATCTGCTCGCCGAGCTTGGCGTCAGCTCGGGCGAGAGCCGCGACGGCATCCGCTTTGCCAGCAATATGTGCCCGAGCAAGGGCACCATGGACATATTCGTCGAGCCGGTGCTGCCGCATCCCTCGCTCGTCATTCTCGGCGCGAGCCCGGTGGCGCTGTCGCTCGCGGCGCAAGCGCGCATGCTCGGCTTTCACGTCACGCTGGCGGCGCCATCGGCCGACCTGTCGTCGCAACCCGACGTGGACACGCTCATCGACGGTTACAGCGTGGGCGAATTGACCGAGGCAAAACGCTTCGTCGTGGTCTCGACGCAAGGCAAAGGCGACGAGGTCGCGCTGCGCGCCGCGGTCGCAACGGAGGCCGCCTATCATGCCTTCGTCGGCAGCCGCCGCAAGATGGCGGCGCTGCGCGCAAAACTGATCGCGGAAGGCGTCGACGCCGCCGCGATCGATCGCGTAAAGGCGCCGGCCGGACTCGATCTCGGCGCCATCACGCCGGAGGAGATCGCGATGTCGATCCTCGCCGAGATCACGCAAGCGCGCCGCCGCGGCCAGCGCGCCGCCACCTCGCTCACGGACAAGGAGAGGACCGACCATGCAGATGAACGACAGCCAGCGCATTCCCGCATCCCGTGACAAGGTCTGGGCGGCGCTCAACGATCCCGATCTGCTGAAGCAGTGCATCCCCGGCTGTCAGTCGCTGGAGGTGACCGGTCCAAACGAGATGACAGCGACCGTCGTCTTCAGGGTCGGCCCGGTGAAGGCAACCTTCGGCGGCAAGGTGACGCTCTCCGATCTTCGGCCACCGAACAGTTATCGCATTTCGGGTGAAGGCTCTGGCGGCGTCGCCGGCTTCGCCAAAGGCGGCGCCGTGGTGCGGCTGGAATCAGACGGCGCCGAGAGCACCGTGCTCCACTATGATGTCGACGCCCAGATCGGCGGCAAGCTCGCCCAACTTGGGGCGCGGCTGATCAACTCCACCGCGACCAAGCTCGCCGGCGAATTCTTCGCGTCATTTGCCGAGGTCGTCGGCGCGAAGGCTGGCGCAGACACCTCACTCACGCGATGGGCTGCTCAGGCTTGAGCAGCCGATAATGCAGGCGCGCGTAGCCGCCGAGCCATCTGACGGCGGCATTGAGCCCTAGCGCCAGCAAGGAAGCGAAGCCCACGCCGGTCGTGACCAGCGCGACGCCGGCAAGCCCGCGCAGGATCAGGTTGACGACCTGTCCGTCGCCCAAATGCTTGTAGACGCTAATCAGCAATCCGATGCCGACGATCCCGAGCACGAACATCACGAAAGCGATCACGAGCAGGATCAGCAGCACGGCGAGCAGCAACGGGAGCAACAGCAGGATATCGACCACGGCGAGGCCGCCAAGCGCGAACAGCGCGGCTGTCGAGTTGCGCAAGGAATGATGGTTCTCCCACCGGCGAAGCCCCGTCTCGGCGCGGAGCTCGCGCGCCAGCCGCCGGGGATCGCCGAGCGCGGAGGCGACCTCGTGCTCGACCCGGCCGGAGGCGCGCGCCTCCTCGAAATGGGCGGCGTAGTCGGCGAGGATGTCGTCGATCTCGGCACGGGGGAGCCCTGCGAGCCCGTCGCCGAGGATGTGCAGGAAATCGGCGCGGTTCATTTGGCGTCTCCGAGCAGCCGGTCCACGGCGTCCGAAAAGCTGCGCCATTCCCGCTTCTGCGCGGTGAAGGCGGCGCGGCCGGCGGCCGTCAGGCGGTAGTATTTGCGCGGCGGCCCGCTGCTGGATTCCTCGAGGCGGGTGTCGACCAGCCCGTCATCCTGCATCCGCCGCATCAGCGGATAGATCGTTCCTTCGCCCATGCCTACGCCGGCCGACAGCATGCTCGCGATCTCATAGGCATAGCTCTCGCCGCGCGCGAGTAGAGCGAGCACGCAGAGCTCCAGCGCACCCTTCTTGAGCTGAACCTGATTCGTCGAGTCGGCCATTTCCTCCTTGACTACACCGCTTTCAAAGAAGCTTATATAGCAAGGTACTATGTATTGCAAGGTACCTGTGTATACCCCATTCCGGAGAATGAACCCGTGACCCATCTCAATCGCCGCCATCTGCTGGCTGGTCTTGGCGCGAGCGTGGCTCTGCCACGGGCCATGCCTGCCATTGCCGCATCGTTCGATGCTGCCGAGCGCCTCTCCGGACTGGAGCGGGCCGGAAAGTTGCCCGGTTTGCACGCGTTTCTGGTGAGCCAAGGCGGCAAGCTCGTGTTCGAGCATTACGGTCAGGGCGAGGATGAGGCCTGGGACCGAGCGCTCGGCCATATCACTTTTGCACCGGATGTGCCGCACGATCTGCGCTCGGTCTCGAAGAGCATCGTCGGTCTCGCCTACGGCCTCGCGCTCGCCGAAGGCAAGGTGCCGCCGCCGGAGGCGAAGCTCTACGCGCAGTTTCCGGAATTTGCCGATCTTGCCGCACAGCCCGGCCGCGACAGGATCACGATCCATCATGTGCTGTCGATGACGCTGGGCTTCGAGTGGGATGAACTCACCATTCCCTATGGCGATCCGCGCAACAGCGAGATGGCGATGGAAGCCGCGGCGGATCGCTATCGGTTCGTCCTCGAGCGGCCGATCGTCGGCGAGCCGGGCGTGAAGTGGACCTATTGCGGCGGTGCCACGGCGTTGCTCGGCCGGCTCATCGCCAAGGGGACCGGCGAAGCCTTGCCGGCCTATTGCCGTCGCGTCCTGTTCGATCCGTTGGGCTTTGGCCCGTCCGACTGGAGCGTTGGCCGCGACGGCGAACCGCGTGCTGCGTCAGGGGCGCGTCTGTTGCCACGCGATCTCGTCAAGATCGGTCAACTCATGCTGGCGAACGGCAGCTGGAATGGAAAGTCCGTGGTTGCGGCGGATTGGGTGAAGCGCGTGACCACGCCTGTTGTTCAGACCAGGGTTGGCCGCGACTATGGCTATCAGTGGTACATGGGCGATTTCGCCACCGCGCGACCGTTGCACTGGTTCGGCGGTATCGGCTGGGGCGGCCAGTATCTGTATGTCATCCCGGCATGCGATCTCGCTGTGGTGATCCACTGCGGAAATTACAAGCGATCAGGCCAGGAGCAGGCCGCCGTGCTGGTTGCACTCTTGAGCGACGTCGTGTTGCCGGGCTTCACCTGATCACCCGAGGGACACGCCGGCCTTCGCCCGGCTGATGCCGAGGGTCAGGATGCGCTGCAGGAGGTCCGGATATTTGAGCCCGTCGTGCTGAGCTGCCGTGGCGAACTCCTGGCTCTTCGCGATTTCGGGATTTGGGTTTGCTTCGATGAAATACGGGGTGCCGTCGGCCGAGAGACGAAAATCGATGCGCGCGTATCCATCGAGTCCGAGCGCCCGATAGACGCGTTTCGCAGCTCGTTGAATGCGTGCGGTGACGTCGGGCGCCAGGTCTTTCGCTGGCCCGTCGACGATTCCGACGCGCTCCTGATAATCTGGATCGTGCTTGGCCTTTTCGGTAGCGATGTGCCGCGACCTGTGACCGCCCATGCTGCCGAATTTCAATTCCCAAACCGGTAGAACGCGCAAGCGGTTGTTGCCAAGCACGCCGACGTAGAGCTCCCGTCCCTCGATGAACTGCTCGGCGATGGCGGCGGTCTCGCTCCGATCGTGGATGAACGCTACCCGCTCGGCGAGCTTCTCGTCGGTATCGACGATCGATGCCTGAGAGATGCCGAAGGATCCATCGAGGTTCAGGCTCTTGACGATCAGCGGCAGCGCGAGACGAGCTGGCCGTTTGACCTTGCGGCGCATCGGGAAAACGGCGAAGGCCGGCACCGCGATCCGGCGATGATGCACCAGCGTCTTGGAAAGGTCCTTGCCGCGCGCCAGGATCAGGCCGCGAGGGTTGCAGCCGGTATAGGCGACCTTCATCAGCTCGAGATAGCTTGCGATGTGCTGGTCATATGCGACGTTGGAATGGAATTCTTCCAGCAACGTGAAGACCACGTGCGGCTTGAAGTCCTCGATCGCCACGCGCACTGGCTTGATTTCCTCCTGCGCACCGAGCGGGCGAACATCATGGCCGGCCGCGCGCAGCGTGCTCACGACGTCGTATTCAGTTTTCCACGCATTGATTTCCTGCGCCGTGTATCCGTCTGTGGTTTCCGGCGGCATGAAGTCCGGATGCATGAGCACGAGAATACGGAGGCGTCTCATAGCGCGATCCATTTGCGTCGTGATGGGCCGAACAGGGCGTGCATGGTCTTGGCGGTGACGAGCACGGTGAAGTCGAGAATGAGCTTCTGTTCAGCGCCAACCGCACGCAGATCGAGCTCGCGGCAGCGGGAAATCATGTCGTCAAGCACTGCGTCGAGCGTAAGCTGGTTCTCGCCCGTCCATCGCGCGACCAATTGCCTGATTTTTGCGCGATGCCGCCTGATCAGTACCGAAGCCGGCTTTGACGATTGATGCCGTGGGTCGGCGGAAAAGAGCCTTCGGAGGTCACGGTCGTAGGTCTTCGGCGGCGTGAAGGCGTAGAACGCCTGCTTCTTCTTGTAGTGGTCCTCCAGCGTCTCGCTGAGTCGACTCAGTGGATCGATGCGCTGCCGCGTTGTGATTGCCGGTCGCTGTCCCGCGATCTCGGCCATCAGCTCGTCGACATATTCGAGCTTCTTCAACGCCGGCCAACCGGCATATCGCGTCCGCCAGTTCGAACGCGGCCGCAGCCACACCGCAAAAGTTTCGGCGAAATCCTCGTCCGGATGGCTCTGCGCGTACCAGAGCCTAAGATGCTGGACGTAACGCCGGCTGGCCGGATTGGGTCGGTAGTAGCGCGGGTAGTGTTTCGATGAGGGGCCGAACAGCTGCTGCCAACGCCGGCGCCGCTGCAGCTGGTAGCCGTGCTGCACGGCATGGCCGGCCTCGTGTCGAAGGATGGCCATGCATTCGCGCCAGGTTCCGCCCTCGACGTCGAACATCATTTTCTTCTCGAGCTTCATCAGCCGGGGATGTGCGAGATAGAACGGGACGGCGATGCCTGGCACATCTGCCGGGCTAAACCATTCGCTCGATATCCATGCGTGTGGCCGCAGCCGGATGCCCCGCTCGTCGAGTTCCTCGTGAAGCGTGCCGACACAATCCTCAAGCCAGGTGCCTTCGACCGTCACCCTCAAACTGCTCAGGCGTTGCTGAAGCAACTGCTCATCCGACAGCTTTTCCCAAGCAAATTTCCGGCGTGGCATCAGGCATCCAGAAGGCAGCGATGACTCGGTATCTGGATGATGTCACGGGCCGCTGCGCGCAACAACCAATCTTCCAGGCGTGCGGCAGCTGCGTCAGTCCCAGACTGTAGATCGTAGGGTGGGCAAAAGCGAAGCGTGCCCATCGCTTGCATCGCAAAAGAAAAGGTGGGCACGGCGCTTCGCGCCTTTGCGCACCCTACGACGCCGTGTAGCGAAAATCAGTCGAACAGGCTCGACACCGATTCTTCCGCTGCGGTGCGCGCGATCGCATCCGAAATCAGGCTGGCGATCGGCAGCGTGCGGATGTTCGGAGACTTGATCACCGCATCCGTCGGCAGAATCGAGTCGGTGATCACCAGCTCTTTCAGCTTCGAGGAGGCGATGCGGGCGGCCGCGCCGCCGGAGAGGACGCCGTGGGTGATATAGGCGTAGACGTCCTTGGCGCCCTTGGCGATCAGCGCATCGGCCGCGTTCACCAGCGTGCCGCCGGAATCGACGATGTCGTCGACCAGGATGCAGGTGTAGCCGGCGACGTCGCCGATCACGTTCATGACCTCGGATTCACCGGGACGCTCGCGGCGCTTGTCGACGATCGCGAGCGGAGTGTTGATGCGCTTGGCAAGCCCACGCGCGCGCGCCACGCCGCCGACGTCGGGGGAGATCACCATCACCTTGGAGAGGTCGAACTTCTCCTTGATGTCGCGCACCATTAGCGGCGCCGCATAGAGATTGTCGGTCGGGATGTCGAAGAAGCCCTGGATCTGACCGGCATGCAGATCGAGCGTCATGACGCGGTCGACGCCGGCTTGGGTGATCAGGTTCGCGACCAGCTTGGCCGAGATCGGCGTGCGCGAACCCGATTTACGGTCCTGCCGCGCGTAGCCGAAATAGGGCAGCACCGCGGTGATGCGGCGCGCCGACGACCGGCGCAGCGCGTCGGTGATGATCAGGAGTTCCATCAGATGGTCGTTCGCGGGGAACGAGGTCGATTGGATGATGAAGGCGTCCGAGCCGCGGACGTTCTCCTGGATCTCGACGAAGATCTCCATGTCGGCGAAGCGTCGTACCACCGCTTTCGTCAGCGGCAGGTCCAGACCTTGCGCGATCGCTTGCGCGAGCGCCGGATTGGAGTTGCCGGCAACCAGCTTGATTGAGCCGTTTTTGGCCGACATGATCGCTTCCTCCCGCGCCTTGCTGGACACGACGTTCAACATCTCGGATACCCATGGAGCACGGTTTCGACGGGCGAGCAAATATCAGGCCCAAGGCCGCACTGGCAACCCGGGATGCTACGATATCCCGTCGAAAATCCTGAGTCCGGCCAACGCTTTGGCCGGTAGTTGGGATGAGGGTTTAGCGCTGGTTATCGGTCAGCATAGCCAAGCGCCGCGGCAGGCATCTCGGCGTTCTCTGAGGTCGGCGACATGCTTGCCACCGCGGGGCCCCGCAGGTCCGGGGCGGTCGTCGGCGCATCAGACGGGGTCCCGTTGATCATGTTGGAAAGTCCGCTGAATCCAGCCTGCGCGATCTTCCGCAGGACCATGTCGTCGGCGGCCGACCAGGGGTCGCGGCCGGCCTTGCCGCCAGGTTCCTCACCGGACAGGCGCAGCGCCCGCTGCTGGCTGGCATCATAGACGTCCCAGACCCAGGCGATCATGGTTTTGCCGCGGACGACCTGAGCCGAGAGATAGCTGCGCACACGGTAGGCAGACGTGCCTTCGCGCGAGACCACCGTCAGGCTGCGCAGCTTCGATTCGCTGTCGAGCACGCCGACCATGCGGTCGAACACCTGCGGCGGCGGCCCGTCGATGGATTCGAAGGCCACCGTTGTCCCGCTGCCGCCACTCGGCGGCGCCATCGCATAGGAGTTGCTCGCCGCCCCGCCGCCGGCACAGCCACCAAGCGCACACGATGCCGCCAGCAGCATGGCCGCCAGCGCGCGCGTGCCCGCGCGGCGCAATAATGATGACGCTTCCCACATTATGGAGGGCAGCGATATCGTTAAAATGCATTAACGTCTAGGGCGAGGGAGCCACAGGTCACCGCCATTCCGGGGCTGGTGAAGCACATGTTGCCGTTGTGTTCACGCTTCGAGCGCGATCGCGTGGATGTGGCGGCCGTAGTCCGGCTCCTTGCGATGCACCGAGCGGCGATAGCTGAAGAACCGCTCGTCGGCATAGGTGTCGAGGCCGAGATCGTCGATCATCAGGATGCCGGCGGCCTCCAGCCGCATCCGGATGAAGCCTGCGAGATCGAACATCGCGTGGCCTTCGCGCACCGAGGGAATGAAGAATACCGCGTTGTCCGCGTCTGTCTCGATGAAGCGCGCGACGAACTCGTTGCCGACTTCATAGCTCTCCTGGCGGATCAGGGGCCCGATCGCAGCGATGATGCGGCCGCGCTCGGCACCGAGCTTTTCCATCGCCGAGATCGTGGACTCCAGCACGCCCGTCAGTGCGCCCTTCCAGCCGGCATGTGCGCCGCCGATCACCCGCGCGTTCGGATCGACGAAGAGCACCGGCCCGCAATCCGCTGTGGAGACGCCGAGCGCGAGGCCGGGCGTGCGCGTAACCATCGCATCGCCTTTCGGCCGCGGACCGCTCGGCCAGGCGCCATCGGCGACGAGCACGTCGGGCGAGTGGATCTGGTGCAGGCTGATGAAACGTTCAGGCCGAACGCCGACATGCTCGGCCATGCGGCGGCGGTTCTCCGCAACAAGGGCCGGATCGTCATTGGAGCCGAGGCCGCCGTTGAGCGCGGCATAGATGCCGCTGGAGACGCCGCCCTCGCGGGTGAAGAAGGCATGGCGCAGGCCGGGCACGGCCGAGAGCAGCGAGGAGCCAAGGGTCGTGCCAAGCGTCATGATGCGTCGTCGCCTTCCTCAACAGGGTCGAAGGCCGCGAGCGAGGTGAGCCGCGGCTCGGAGATGGCGAGCACCTTGAACATCGAGCCCATGCCGCCGCGGCCGGTATCGGTCAGTCGCTTCAGCGCTGCGGCGATGTCGGCGGAGACGTCTGGCGTCGCCTTTTGCATCAGTGCCGCCGCACGAGTGTCGACGCCGAGGCGCTTCAAGAACTCGCCCTGCGTCACCGGGCCATGGACACGGGCGCCGACGTCCTCGGCGGCGCGCGACAGCGCCTGGAAGTCGACATGGGCGGTGACGTCGGCCTGGCCCGGCGCCTTCAGGGGATCGGCAAAGGTGTGGCGCGCGATCGCCTGAAAGGTGTCGCCGGCATCGCTGCGCAGGTGGCCGTAGTCGACAATCAGCGCCGCGCCGTCCTGGTCGCGCACGCGGCTCGCGAGCTTCATGATCTCGGCATCCGGCCGCCATTCGAACACCGCGCCGACGGGCGCTGCCCGCACCAACGGCGGTAGCAGCACGTCGAAGCGCGGGGTCGGATCAGCGGCGGCGCCGAACTGAAGCTTGCCGCTCGCATCGACATCGACGACGCGCTCGTGCCAGCCGCTTTCGCGCTTCACCATCTGGTGGATCGGCAGCACGTCGAAATATTCGTTGGCGAGGATGATCGAAGGGCCTTCGGGCACGTCGTCGATCCTGTCGTGCCACGTGATGTTGCGCACGCTCGACAGCGTCGCCTTCTGCCGCTCGCGCAGCACGGGATTGACGTCGACCATGTGGACCTGGAGCGCCTGGTAGAGCGGCGGCAGCACCCGGAGCGCGCGCAGCGCGTCCGCCATCATGGTGCCGCGGCCGGGCCCGAGCTCGATCAGCCGCAACAGTTGCGGCGAGCCCATCTGCTTCCACACCGACGCCGTCCATAACCCCAGAAGCTCGCCGAACATCTGGCTGACTTCCGGCGCGGTGGTGAAGTCGCCTTCACGCCCGAGCGGATCGCGCGAGATGTAGTAGCCGTGAAGCGGGTGCATCAGGCACAGCTCCATGTACCTCCACACCGGCATCGGGCCGGAGGATTTGATCAGCGCCTTGATCTCGTTCAGCAGCGGCGAGTCGGTCACAGCCTGTGTTCTCGAAATGAATTAACGAATGGCTTGAAGCGGTTTGGGCGTACCGCGCCGCACTGCAAATACAATAAGGATGGCGCCGACGATAAGCATGGGGATCGACAACAGCATGCCCATGGTTAACCCGCCCCACAAAAATCCGAGCTGTGCGTCCGGCTCGCGAAAATGCTCGCCGATAATTCGGGTGAGGCCGTAGATCAGGACGAAGCTGCCGAGGATCATCCCCGGCCGTTTCAAGGCGCCGAGACGGATCATCACCGCGAGCACGGTGAACAGCAGAATGCCTTCCATGCCGGCTTCATAGAGCTGGCTCGGATGGCGCGGGATGTTGCCGCCGGTCGGAAAGATCATCGCCCAGGGCAGGCTGGGATCGGCAGCGCGGCCCCACAGCTCGCCATTGATGAAATTGGCGAGCCGCCCCAGGAACAGGCCGATCGGCCCCACGGCGGTCGTGATGTCGCCGAGCGACAGGATCGAGATGCCGTTCCGGCGCGCAAACCACATCACCGCGACGACGCAGCCTAGGAAGCCGCCATGGAAGGACATGCCGCCTTCCCACAATTTGAGGATCGCCGAGGGGTGCTCGATGAAGAAAGGCAGGTTGTAGAACAGCACATAGCCGGTGCGGCCGCCCAGGATGATGCCGAGTGTCACCCAGAGAATGAAATCGTCGAGCTGGACCAGTGAGATCGGAGCGGGTCCAGCCCAGAGTTTCTCCTTTTTCAGGAGTGAGCGTGCGTAGAGCCAGCCGATCACGATCCCGCCGATATAGGCGAGCGCATACCAGCGGATGGCGAACGGCCCGATCGCAATCGCGATCGGATCGAAGGAGGGGAAGTTGATCAGAAGAAGCGGCATCGCGCCTTGGTTCTAGAAGGTGAAGGTCGGTATGTAACGGAGACGGAGGTGCGCTCCCTCCCCCGCTCGCGGGGAGGGTGGGGGAGAGGGTGCTTCCGCCGAAAGATTCCCAGCGAGGATAGAGCTCTCACCCGGCGCGGTGCGCCGACCTCTCCCGCAAGCGGGAGAGGTGAAGAGAGATCGTGGCCGCACCGATCCATTCCGTTCACTCGAGATTGCGGCGATAGAGCGCCAGCAGACGCTCCCAGTGTCGCTCGGCGGCGTCGCGGTGATAGACCGGACGCTTGGGGAAGGCGAAGCCGTGATGGGTGCCCGGATAGATCTCGACCTCTGCCTTCGCGCCTTCCACGGCCGCCTTCACCTTGTCGATGATCTCCTGCGGTGCGTAGATGTCGGTCTCGGCGCAGGCGAAATAGAGCTCGGCCTTGGTCTTGCTCGCCGCGAGATGCGGGCTGTTGGATTCGTCCGTCGCCAGATGCGTGCCATAGATCGAGGCGGCAGCCTTTACACGATCGGCAAAATGCGTGGCGGCGTTGATGGCGTAGCGGCCGCTCATGCAATAGCCGACGGTGCCGACCAGCTTGGTGTTGGCGGCTGCCTGGCCTTCGGCATAGGCGAGCAGCGCGCGCGTGTCGTCCATGATCGCGGGGATGTTGATCGAGTTCATCAGCTCGTACATGCGCTTGCGTTCCGGCGCATTCGGATCCGGCGGCACCGGCCCGATTTCCATCACGCCAGAGCGGTAATAGAGATTCGGCAGCATCACGTAGTAGCCGGACGTACCGAGCCTGCGCGCCATGTCGCGCAGCTCCTCGCGGATCGCCGGCGCATCCATGTAGAAGATGATGACGGGAAACGGGCCGCCGCGCTCGGGATGGGTGATGAAGGTGGTGGTCGAGCCGTCCTTGGTCGGGATCTCGATCTGCTGGTCGATCATGGTCTCGCGCTTTGCTTTCTGAGTCTTGTTATGCCCAGCCAATCAGTACGATTGCAAGGAAACCAGGGCATGACAAGGACGCGTCAGATGTGCCTGCGGGCCCTTGATCGGCCGTGCCCGGATTGCCATTGTCTTTCCGAGTTCAGTTCGCGCAAGGATATCCGGAGATCGCCATGACCCAGACCACCAACCGGTTTTTCGACGAGATCGGACGTCTCATGAATGACGCCGCCGGTGCCGCCCAGGGCGTCAAGCGCGAGTTCGACACGGTCATGCGCACCCAGGCCGAGAAATTCCTGCGCGACATGGACCTCGTGAAGCGCGAGGAGTTCGAGGCGGTCAAGGACATGGCGCGCCTCGCCCGCGAGGAGAATGAGGCCCTGAAAACCCGGATCGCGGCGCTGGAGGCCAAGCTCGGCGGAACGCCGGCGTCTTAACTGGCTTCGTTCCGGGGCAGGACCGAACCCGGAACCTCGAGATTCCGGGTTCGCTCGCTGTCGCGAGCGCCCCGGAATGACAGTGTACTCGGATGCCCATTCTCCTTGTCATTTCCGCAGCTTCCGGCTAAAAGCCCACCACGTCCGCAGCCCCCGCACCCCTGGAGGCTTGCTGCGGCGACAGCCATGGGCCGCGTTGCGGCCCATTAACTTTTGCAAAAACAAGGACTTAACGTTATGGCGACCGTCAAGGAATTGAAGGCGACCGCACGTCCGAAGAGCGGCAAGGGGGCCGCCCGGGCAGAGCGTCGCGCCGGGAGAGTGCCCGGAGTGATCTATGGTAACAACCAGCCCCCGCTCCCGATCTCGGTTGACGATCGCGAACTGCGCCAGCGCATCCTCGCCGGCCGGTTCCTCACCACGCTTGTCGACATTGACCTCGAAGGTAAGAAGCATCGCGTGATTCCGCGCGACTTCCACCTCGACCCGGTCAAGGACTTCCCGATCCATGTCGACTTCATGCGTCTCGGCGAAGGCGCCACCATCCGCATCAGCGTGCCGCTGCATGTCGTGAAGGCCGAAGGCTCGCCCGGCGTGAAGCGCGGCGGTACCGTCAACATCGTCGCGCACGCGATCGAGCTTGAGTGCGGTGTCGAGAACATTCCGCAGTACGTCGAGGCAGACGTCGGCACGCTCGAAATCGGTCACTCGCTCCATCTGTCGGACATCAAGCTGCCGACCGGTGTCAAGGCGCTGACCCGCGAGGACGCGACTCTCGTCACCATCGTGCCGCCGTCCGGCTACGCCGAAGAGCAGAAGGCGGCGGCTGCGGCTGCGGCCGGTGCTGCGGCTCCGGGTGCTGCGCCTGCAGCGGCTCCGGCGGCTGGTGCGGCGGCTCCGGCAGCGGGTGCTGCCCCGGCAGCGGCTGCGAAGGCTCCCGCTGGCGGCGACAAGAAGAAGTAATCTTTTGGAGAGCTGGCGCGCGGCTTCTCACCGCGCGCCAGGCGAGGGGCGCGCCGCGTCATGCGACTCTTTGTTGGGCTCGGCAATCCCGGCGCGAGATACGCACGCAACCGGCACAATATCGGCTTCATGGCCGTCGACGAGATCGCGCGGCGTCATGGTTTTGCACCATGGCGCCGCAGATTTCAGGGCGAGACCTCCGAAGGCACGCTCGGGACTGAGCGTGTCATGCTGCTCAAGCCAACGACCTACATGAACGAGTCGGGCCGCGCCGTGCAGGAAGCCTCGAGCTTCTTCAAGATCGCGCACGGGGACGTCACCGTGTTCCAGGACGAGCTCGAGCTGCCGCCGGGCAAGGTGCGGGTGAAGATCGGCGGCGGCATCGCTGGCCATAATGGTCTGCGCTCGATCTCGGCGCATATCGGCAACGAGTATCGCCGGGTGCGGCTTGGCATCGGTCATCCCGGCGTCAAGGCGATGGTCCACAGTTATGTGCTGGCTGACTTCGCCAAGGCCGACGACGAATGGGTGACGACGCTGTGCGACGCCGTTGCCGAGCACGCCGCCCTGCTCGCCAAAGGCGCGGACGCGACATTCGCCAACAAGGTGCATCTCGCCATGCAGGCGAAGGGATTCTTGACCAAGGACGACAATAGCAAAGAGTAGGGTGGGTTAGCCCGGCCACGTTGGCCCAAGCTTCAACGAGCAACGGCAGAAGGCGTAACCCACCATGCCACGGCTACAAGAGTTGGTGGGTTACGCTTCGCTAACCCACCCTACGCACTGCGTTAGAGGACACGATGGGATTCAAATGCGGGATTGTCGGGTTGCCCAATGTCGGCAAGTCGACCTTGTTCAATGCGCTGACGGAGACGGCGGCGGCGCAGGCGGCGAACTATCCGTTCTGCACCATCGAGCCGAACGTCGGCGAGGTCGCTGTGCCGGATCCGCGGCTCGACAAGCTGTCGGCGATCGCGAAATCCGCGCAAATCATCCCGACGCGTCTGACCTTCGTCGATATTGCCGGCCTGGTGCGCGGCGCTTCCAAGGGCGAAGGCCTCGGCAACCAGTTTTTGGCCAATATCCGCGAGGTCGATGCGATCGCGCATGTCGTGCGCTGCTTTGAAGATTCCGACATCACCCATGTCGAGGGCAAGATCGCCCCGCTTGCCGACATCGAGACCATCGAGACCGAGCTGATGCTCGCCGATCTCGACAGCCTCGAGAAGCGCGTCGACAACCTCACCAAGAAGGCCAAGGGCAACGACAAGGACGCCAAGGAGCAGCTCGACCTCGTCAACCGCACGCTGGTGCTGCTGCGCGACGGCAAGCCGGCGCGCCTTGTCGAGCGCAAGGCCGAGGAAGAGCGCGCCTTTTCGATGCTCGGCCTCTTGTCGTCGAAGCCCGTGCTCTATGTCTGCAACGTCGAGGAAGGCTCGGCCGCCACCGGCAACGCCTTCTCCAAGGCAGTCGAGGAGCAGGCTGCGAAGGAGGGCGCCGTCGCCGTCGTCATCTCCGCCAAGATCGAATCCGAGATCGCGACGCTATCGCGCGAAGAGCGCGTCGACTTCCTGGAGACGCTGGGTCTCGAAGAAGCCGGCCTCGATCGCCTGATCCGTGCCGGCTACACCCTGCTCGACCTCATTACCTATTTCACGGTGGGGCCGAAGGAAGCGCGCGCCTGGACCATCCATCGCGGCACCAAGGCGCCGGCGGCGGCCGGTGTCATCCACACCGATTTCGAGAAGGGTTTCATCCGCGCCGAGACCATCGCCTATGACGACTACGTCGCGCTCAATGGCGAAGCCGGCGCCCGCGATGCCGGCAAGCTGCGCCTCGAAGGCAAGGACTACACCGTCGCCGACGGCGACGTGATGCATTTCAGGTTTAATACGTAGACGAAGATCGCGCTTGCGTAGGCAAAGGCGCGCGGCCTGCGCGCCGTGCCCACCATCTCTCCGGGAATGCGGCAGAAGAGGTGGGCACGCTTGGCTTTGCCCACCCTGCGATTCCGTCCTCACCGCACCCCGCCCTGCTCGCGGATGGCGCCGAGATGCTCGTTGATGCGGAAGACGATCAGGATGAACTCCGCGACGATGCGCGAGAACACGATGCCGACGATGACGCTCGCAATCGACGAGAGCACCACCAGAAATCCGCCGAACGGGCTGATCGCCATTGCTGCGAGCCCTGAGAAGATGCCGGAGATGCCAAACAGGCAGATCAGCGCGATCACCAGCCAGTAAAAGGTCTTGATGATGGTCGGCGTGATGAAGCGGTCCCACTGAAACAGGTCGCTGAACGTGAACATTCTCTCTCCCCCGGCAAATCGGACCTGACCCGCGTCGATCCGACTCAAGGCAGGCAAGCCCTGCCGCATCGAATGTAGCACGAGCCATGCGGGCGGGCGGGTTGAGATTGCCGCAAAGTGCGGCCACAATCTGTCATCCCTGCTGATCTCACCAAGATGACCCTGACCTTCGAAGACTTTCCCACCGGCCGTTTCGGTACGTTCGGCCCGCGCCATGTCAGCCGCGACGAGATCTTGGCCTTTGCCGCCGAGTTCGATCCGCAGCCGATGCACCTCGACGAGGAGGCTGCCAGCAAAAGCATGCTCAAGGGCCTGTCCGGCTCGGGCTGGCATCTGTGCTCGCTGATGATGCGGATGATGGCCGACGGCTTCATCACCCGCGCGGCCTCGCTCGGCTCGCCCGGCGTTGACGAGGTACGCTGGCTCTCGCCGTTGCGCCCGGGCGACGAACTGACCCTCGATGTCGACGTCGTGGAGGCGCGGGCCTCGAAGAGCCGGCCCGAGCTCGGCATCGTCAAGTTCAAATGCACCGCGCGCAACGCAAGAGGCGAAGCATTATGTGAAATGACCTCGCCGATCCTGATCAAGCGGCGCGAAGGGCTTAAGTGATGCGGTTCTTCGAAGACATATCGATCGGCCTGCGCCGCGAGATCGGCTCGTACACCTTCACCGCGGAAGCCATCAAGACATTCGCCGCGAAATTCGATCCGCAGCGTTTCCACCTCGACGAGGAAGAGGGCAAGAACTCGCTGTTCGGCGGGCTTGCTGCGTCCGGCTGGCATGTTGGCTCCGCCTGCATGAGCCTGCTCGTCGCCGACGGCCAGCGCCTTGCGAAGGAAGCTGCCGCACGCGGCGAGAAGATTGCGGTGTGGGGCCCGTCACCAGGCTTTCGTGACCTGCGCTGGATCAAGCCGGTGCTCGCCGGCGATACCGTGAGCTTCGTCAGCGAAGTTACCGACAAGCGCGTCTCCGCCTCGCGCCCCGGCTGGGGCATCCTGCAAGGCATCACGACCGGTACCAACCAGCGCGGCGAACAGGTGTATGCGATCGCCACGACGGCCTTCGTGCCGATGCGCGGGCAGGTCGGTTAGACCAGTTCCATTCTGAACGACCAAAATGCGCTGCAAGTGTTGCCCGCGCGCTATGGACGGGATTGGCGCCCACTGCCATAAGCCTCGCATGCGGTTCGTCGCGAAGCATTTCGCGGAACCATTGATTTGCTAACCAATTGTGAACCTGTCGCTGTCTATTTGAACCAACGGGATAGAGGACAGGGGACGAGGACCATGGCAGACCGCGGCGCACTCAAGCTGGTCGGATTCATCTTCGCCACCGCAACGCTCGCAGTGATGCTGATTGCCGGCATGGTGGTGCGAGGCTATGCCGATGGCGGCTATACGCTCGAAGCTTCGACCGTCGCGGCCGACCGCTAACCGTTCATTAACCCATCACATCGCCGGCGCGAGGCGATGCCGTTCATCGGCTGTAGACCAGCGCCAGGATCACGATCGCGACCACCAGCAGTCCGACGAAGCGCAGCATGATCGTGCCGAACTGCGTCGGCGCGGGGCGCAGCGGAATGGGGTCCGTGTTTTCGGGCCGAATGCTTTCCATTTGAAACTTTGTCCCTGCTAAGCCCCGCTAAGGGGGCCGGCAAATGCGGTCCGCGCTAGGCTTTGGTCGCAGCAAGGCAGTGGAAAGTTCAAATCAAGATTTCGCAGGTGGTGGCTGCAAAGCTTGCCACATTCGTGGTCGTGATGCCCTGCGCAGGCTTTCGCGGGTGATGACGCCTGCAATTGGGATGCATCTTCCAGAAGTAAAACCGCCGCACTCCCGGGGGGACGCGGCGGTCAAACGTTGCGTTACGGCGATCAGCTGTTGCGCAAGCCGTCGGCGGCGCGTTTCCACTGCGCGACGTTATCGGAGATCATGCGAGTCGACTTCATCGCGGCCTGGCTGAGCTGGGCGTAGCCGGAGATCTCGCGCTGGACGCGCTGGCCTTCGGCATGCAGCAGGTCGCGCAGGCTCTCGAGCTCGGAGATCAGGTTCTCGATCTCGGCGAGCGAAGTGCCGGCGACGCGCTGGATCAGCGAGTTGACGTTGGTGACGGTCGCTTCCGCCGACGAATCGAGCGCCGGCTCGCTGCCCGCGGCCGGGCGGCGCAGATAGGCGATGTCGTTGCGCACGAAGTCGCGGATGCCGGCCTCGACCTCAGTGACCGCGGCGAGGTTGCTGTCCGTGACCTCGGTCTCAGTTGATTCAATCTTTTCCGAACGAATGGCGTTCATCGTTGTTTCCCTGTTCGCGTTGGGCGCAGCGCGAGTGTCCCCCGCACGACGACGTCTGTAAGGCGGGACGCATCAGGGCGTCTGATTTTGACCGCATATGGGCCGAGATGCGGCAAGGATCGACCATTCGGCGGCTTTGCCGTGGCGGCGCTTCGTCTTCCGCAGGCGGGGAGACGAAGCCATCACCAGCTCTTCTTGAACCCAGCCGTCAGGCTCTTGTTCGTGGTGCCCTGCGCGGTCTCGCCGACGGAGCCGGAGACGGTGACGTTGTCGAACAACTTCTGTTCGGCGCCAACCTTGCGCAGCCATTTGTCGTCTGATGTCGACATGGTCTGGCCGGCGATGATGCTCGTGCCGGTCTCGCCGAAGGTGACCTTGGCGGACTGGTCGGTCTCGTAATTGCGGGTGGTGCGGCCGGCGATGCCCGGAATCGGCGTCGTGCCCTGCTGGTTGACGCTGTAGCCGTTCTGCAGCGTCAGGGAATGCTCGTCCGATAACGGCACCGATTTGCTGAGAGAGGCGCCGAGCCTGCTGTTTTCGGCGCCGGGATCGACGCGGGCTTCCACGGCGGTCTTGTCCCAGATCGCGCCCGCGCCCGGTGCGGTCGCCGTGGCCCAGGCGCTGCCGGAGGATTGCGGCACGCTGCCGCCATTGGCGGCCTTCTCCGCCAGAAGCTCGGACATCGTGGTGGGCTCGCGCGCCACCGTCATGTCGGCGCCGACCTGGGTATTCCAGAACGGGGTGATCGATTGCTTCACCGTCACCGCCGATGTCCCGTTGGCGCGCCGGTCGTTCGACCAGTTCGGCTCGCCATTGGCCGCCTGCGCGCGCTTCTTCGCCGCCATCAGCTCATTGAGCGTGGCGGCGTCGATGTTGAGCTGGCTCCAGTCGAGCTTGTCGACGTCGATGCCTTTCAGCACGTCGGGATCGTTGACGTCGGCCGTTTCCTCGGCCGCGGCGGCGGCCTGGTCGGGCTGCATCGGGACGATCTGCGCCGGCACCACCGTCATGGATGCCAACATAAACGCGGCCGCCAGCATCGGCAGCCTGGTCCAGCCAAACCCTGTCGAGAATTCCATCGTCCTGCCCGCAAGCCCACCGCATGATCGGGAAAACTGTGCGGGGTTTTCCGACACGATCATGCGATTCATTCCGCATCCACGATGCGGAGATATCGTCGCAAAATTGTGGCGGCAAGGCTTGAAGGACAAGGGGAGGGCGAAACGTCACATCAAAGGGAAGACCAACGGGCCGCGCGCAAAAGCGCACGCCCGGCGACATGGCGACTAGCGGAACGACCCAGCGGGGCTGGTGGCCAGGCGCTCACGCGCGCGTCGTCGGGCCCGGGAGAGACGGGACCCGTTGGTGCCCTCACCCCAACCGGCTCATCTTCGGCAGATGAATGGGACGGCCGAGCGCCTGCTCGACGAGATCGAAGGTGTCGACCAGCACGCGCATGCTGAGCAGCCTGCCGGCCTTGAACTGCGCGAACTGCGCCACCCGCAGCGAGATCGGCTTGTCGGAATCGAGCGCCGTGAGCGAATAGCGCAGCATGGACGAGGCGGAATCCACGCCCAGCATGATGGTCTCGCGGTCGAAACGGCGGACGCGGAAATTGTCCGCGATCTGACGTATGACGTCGAGCACGGCCTCCTTGCCGTGGCGGGCGCCGAGGAAGGGAAACATGTCGATCGGGCCGTAGATCGCCCAGTCGACGTCCTCGTCGATCAGGGTCTCCAGATCCTCAAAGTGCCGGTCGTTGATCGCGCCATGCAACGCGCGCGAGAAACGCCAGAGACTGTGCTCTGTCATTTGGGTCGTTCCTGAAACTGGCTGCAAAAAAACGGAAAACAACCCCATGCACAGTAGGCGCCGCGGGGTTGCCGAATTCATTTGTAGGCAAACAAATAGGCGCGATTTGCGAAAACGCAATTCACGTTTTTGCAATGCGCAATTGAACGCGCTTTGTGAAATTTACAATAGAACCCCGTAATTTACCGGTCGGTCCGGGCGACGGGTTCCCGCTCGACCGCGATCGCGTCATCGCGCATCGCAAGCAGGCCGAACAGCACGGCGCCGGCGATTCCGCCGATCCCGGCCCCCAGGGGCATGAAGGTGAAGAACACCAGCATGCCGCTATAGCCCTCGAAATTCGTGGTCTTGAAGATTTCGACCCAGGCGAGTCCGGCCCCGATGCTGAGCGCGGCTCCGGCCAGCGACCCCAGAAACAACCCCAAAACGGCAAGCAACGCGATTTTCATCGGCCCGCATTCAGTTAGCCGGCGTCCACAACGCCCCGAGATGGGTCTGGGCAAAAAGAAGGGAGGTTCAATGGGAGTTCCGCCCTGCCCGCTGCAGTGTGAGCGAAGCGCCCGCACATGCGATGTCGTCCTGGCGAAAGCCGGCTTTCGCGAGGACGACCTTGAGGAGACAGCGCGCTACCCCTCGATCCGCTCGCCCACGATCAGCGGAGCGATCTCACGCTCGAGCACCTGCTGCACCAGATCATAGGAATCGATGATCTCGCGGATCTCTGATACGAGCCCGTCGCGCAAGCGATAGAATACGGCCATGTCGAACTGCACGATGCGCTCGTTGGTGCGCTTCCTGAAGAAGGCGCGCAAGTATGTCGCGACCTCTTCGCCGTCGGAGACGACATGCGCCGCCTCGTAGCGGATTTCGGAGTAGCGCGACCACACCGTCTGCCAGAGTTTTCGCAGCTCGGCCTTGCCGTGCCGCGGCACCATGTGCGGCAGCACGTCAATCGGCACGTGGGTGAGGAAGTCGACGTCGTCGGTGCAGCACGCCAGTGCGGCATCGAGATCGCCGCGCGCAAAAGTCTCGAGGAGATGCAGCACGCGCTGCCTGTTCAAACTCTCAACCGTCATGCTCCGCCCGCCCTCGTTGGCCCGCGCATAGCAAAACTATCGCGGCGCGCCCAACACCAGCAATCCGCAAAAACACCGGGGATTACAGGGGTTTTGACGCGGCGGCGCAATATCAGGTTCGTGACATGCAATTGCAAATTGTGTGACTATTTTCCTGCAAGGATTTCTGGTGCGGGATGCGCCTCTGCGATGACGTGACAGACGTGGTGGGCGGCGCCTGGTGCCATGCCGATGGTTCAGGGAACTCCGGCGCCGCTGCGTTCGTTGGAAAGGCGACATCGAACCCGGAGGCACAAGTCCATGAAATTCCCGCTTCTCATCCTCGCCGCCACGCTCTCGCTCGTCGTGCCGCCGGCCGCCAACGCCAAGGGCTGCATCAAGGGCGCCGTTGTCGGTGGCGTCGCCGGTCACTATGCGGGCCATCACGGCGTGCTCGGCGCCGCGGCCGGCTGCCTCTACGGCCGGCATCATGCCAAGGAGCAGGAGAAGCAGCAGCAACAGAGCCAGGTGAACGGGCAGGGCAAGCTGTAGCGGAGCTCGTGACCCAGCTCACATCAGGGGACGCCGGCAAGGGCTAGTGTCATACGCGTGTCATCAGGGAGACGCGCCATGGCCGTGACTGCCGCCGCTCGGAAATCCCGCCTGCAAAACCTGCTCGAAGGCCTGGCGTTGACCGCGATCTTGCAGAGCTTTCCGACCTTTGCGACCGCCGCGCTGATGCTCAAGCTCGCCGGCAACAAGGACCTCGTCGGCGACGCCGGCGTCGCAATGTTCGTGATCGGTGCCTCGCTGGTCCAGGCGGTGCTCGCGGTGTCGCTGGGGCCGAAGCTCCCGAGCCTGTTCAAGCTGATCTACGAGCCAAAGTTCTTCGATGGTCAATTGTCGCTGTCCGACAAGATCGCCGAGTGGCGGACGCAGCCGACCGCTTCGCTGCAACTGCTGACGATCGTGCTGATGCTGTCGGTGCTGGCCGTAGTCGTGGCGAGCGTCGGGTAAGCGCGATGAGATCGGATGCAGACCGCGTTGCAGGTGCGCTCCATCTCCCGCTTGCGGGAGAGGGCGGGGGAGAGGGTTTTTCCGCAATCGGGATTTCCTGAGTGGAGAGAGCCCCCACCCGCGTCGCTTTGCGCCGCGACCTCCCCCGCAAGCGGGAGAGGTAGGGCGAGCCCGTGGCTCAATCAGACGACGACGGTGGTCGGCGTCCGCAGCCACGCTTCGTGGGTGATCGCCACCATCGACGGCACGTCGATAATGCCGATGCTGCCCCAGGTGAACATCGCGTAGGCGGGTTGTGAACCGTCGATGCCTGATGGCACCGAGGTATCGAGCTGATGTGCCAGCCAGCTCATGGTGCCGTAGCCGCACAGGCTCACGCAATGATCCTCGTTATTGTCGGCCGTGTAGCCGGTGGCGAACCAGCCAGTCTTGAAGTTGTGCGCGCGGCAGGTGGTCTCGAGCTGGTCGGCGGCGACGCCAATCTTGACCGGACCGTGATACAGCGCGCTCTTCAGCACCGCCGGGTTGGTCCAGTCGACCGTGCTCGCGTGGCCGTCGTCATAGGAGTGGTCGCTCTGGCTGAAGCCTTCCTTCTGCATCGCCTTCAGCACGTTGATGAGCACCGCGCCCTCGTAGACGCCGTGGGCCTTCGCCCATTTCTCCACCTCGGCGTCGCTGATGAAGATCTCCGGCTTGTGGCAGGCCTTGGCGAAGGCCTCTTCCGCGGTCACGCAGTCGCCATGGAGGTCGTTGTGCCAGATCGAAAGCTTCTTGGGGAAGAACAGGTGATGCGCGGGGACGTGAGCCAGCGCCACATGCGGCATCGCCGCTGCCAGTTCGTGTCGCGGGCTCGGAATTGCACCACGTTTCACTGCCGTTGCCATGTCTATCGCTCCTGTAAGATTTCCACCCCAGCAACTCGTAATTGAAACGCGGAAATCCTTTGGTGAAGTAGGTCACACCGGCAGGCCGGCTGCTCACACTCCCGCTTCACAAGCGTGTGTGCAATTGTTGCGCGTAATGCGGACATATGTGCCGTTATCGGCTTGGCACGGTAATGCGTGCGGGGAGGCGGCAATCTCTCGTCGTCATTCCGGGGCGCCGCAAAGCGGCGAGCCCCGAATGCATCGCGGTTCTTGCTCCGTTGGTGAAATGCGAGCGGGTAGCTCTACCGCTTCTTCCACCCGCCCCGTCGTCCCGGCGCGCCGCCGGTCGACTTCGGCGCTGGGCCGAACTCCGGTCCCGACTGCCGCGAGTCGGTTGGCTGGATGATCCGGCTTTCGCCGCCGAACGGCTTTGCCGGCAGCGCGCGGTTCGCGCGGTAGGGCAGCGACTCCGGACCATGCATCTCGTCGAGATGCGGCTTGTGCACCTTTGAGCCGCCACTGGCTCCGCCGCTCGCTTTCAGCGCGGAGCCCACGGTCTTCTTCTTCATCGCGCTGACGGGAAGGTTGGCGGCGTCGCCGTATTTCTTCGTGCCGGCGTACGTACCGGCCTTGCCCTGCACGGTGCGTTGTTTTGCGGTCGGATCATCGACCACCGCGAGCTCGGTGGCGCGCAGGCGTTTGACCTCGTCGCGCAGGCGGGCAGCTTCCTCGAAGTTCAGGTCGGCAGCGGCCTCGCGCATGCGCGTCTCGAGATCGGCGAGCACGGCCTCGAAATTGTGGCCGATGGAAATGACGTCGTCGGTCATGTCATGGCCGCCGACCTCCACCAGCACGTGGTCGCGCTCGTAGACGGAGTTGAGGATGTCGCCGATCTGCTTCTTCACGCTCTCCGGCGTGATGCCGTTGGCGTTGTTGTACTCGACCTGCTTCTCGCGGCGGCGGTTGGTCTCGGCGATCGCGCGCTCCATCGAACCGGTCATCTGGTCGGCATAGAGGATCACCTTGCCGTCGACATTGCGCGCGGCGCGGCCGATGGTCTGGATCAGCGAGGTCTCGCTGCGCAGAAAGCCTTCCTTGTCGGCGTCCAGGATCGCGACCAGCGCGCATTCGGGAATGTCGAGGCCCTCGCGCAAGAGGTTGATGCCGACCAGCGCATCGAACGCGCCGAGCCGCAGATCGCGGATGATCTCGATGCGCTCGATGGTGTCGATATCGGAGTGCATGTAGCGCACGCGAATGCCCTGCTCGTGCAGATATTCGGTGAGGTCCTCGGCCATGCGCTTGGTCAGCACCGTGATCAGCGAGCGATAGCCGGCCTGCGCGGTGGCGCGGACCTCGCCGACGAGATCGTCGACCTGGGTGCGGGCGGGGCGGATGTCGACGGGCGGATCGATCAGGCCGGTGGGGCGGATCACCTGCTCGACGAACACGCCGCCGCTCTCGTTGAGCTCCCAGCCGCTGGGCGTCGCTGACACCGCGACCGTCTGCGGCCGCATCATGTCCCACTCCTCGAACCGCAAGGGGCGGTTGTCCATGCAGGAGGGCAGGCGGAAGCCGTATTCGGCGAGCGTTGCCTTGCGGCGGAAGTCGCCGCGGAACATGGCGCCGATCTGCGGAATGGTGACGTGGCTCTCGTCGGCGAAGATCAGCGCGTTGTCGGGGACGTATTCGAACAGCGTCGGTGGCGGCTCGCCGGGCCGGCGTCCGGTGAGATAGCGCGAATAGTTCTCGATGCCGGCGCAGCTTCCCGTCGCCTCCATCATCTCGAGGTCGAAGGTGGTGCGTTGCTCCAGCCGCTGCGCTTCCAGGAGGCGTCCCTGGTCGTGGAGCTGATCGAGCCGCTGCTTCAATTCGAACTTGATGGACTTGATCGCCTGCACCAGCGTCGGGCGCGGCGTCACATAGTGCGAGTTGGCGTAGATCTTGATGAATTCGAGCTCGTCCTGCTTGTGGCCGGTGAGTGGATCGAACTCCTCGATATTCTCCACCGTGTCACCGAACAGGTTCACGCGCCAGGCGCGGTCCTCATAGTGCGCCGGGAAGATGTCGATGACGTCGCCGCGCACACGGAAGGTGCCGCGGGTGAAATCGGCCTGGGTGC